>DATBGP010000234.1:0-6461 GCA_036557925.1 Candidatus Limnocylindrales bacterium
GAGATCGACGTAGTCGCCGAAGTACTCGACGAGGAAGTCGGTGACGATCTCGCCGACCAGCTCGGGTCGCAGGCGCCGCTCGTCCACCCGGACGTAGCCGCGGTCCAGGATCGTCGAGATCGTCGCCGCGTAGGTCGACGGACGGCCGATCCCGTGCTCCTCGAGCGCCTTGATGAGCGTGGCCTCGGTGTAGCGCGGCGGCGGCTCCGTGAAGTGCTGCGTCGGCGTGACGTCGCGGACGCTCGTGACGGCGCCCTCGACGAGGGCCGGCAGGCTCCGTTCGGCCTCCTCGTCGTCGCCGTCGTCGCGACCCTCCGTGTAGACCGCGGAGAAGCCGTCGAAGAGCGTCTTCGTGGCGCTCGCGCGGAGCTCGTAGGGACCGTCGGCCAGGTCGATGGTGGTCGTCTCGAGCTCCTTCGCGGCCATCTGGGAGGCGATCGCCCGCTGCCAGATCAACCGGTAGAGACGCAGCTCGTCCGACGCGAGTGACCCGGCGAGCGAGTCGGGGTCGCGCTGGAACGACGTGGGCCGGATCGACTCGTGGGCCTCCTGGGCACCCTTCGTCTTCGTCTTGTAGACGCGGCCCTTGGGCATCGTGTACGGCTCGCCGAAGCGGCCGCGGATCACGTCCCGGGCCTCGCCCATCGCGACCCCCGCGATCGCTGTCGAGTCCGTCCGCATGTAGGTGATGACGCCGACATGGCCGTCGGGCGTGTCGACGCCCTCGTACAGGCGCTGGGCGACCGACATCGTCCGTTTCGGGCTGTAGCCGAGCTTCCGGCTCGCCTCCTGCTGGAGGGTGGACGTCGTGAACGGCGGCGCCGGGCTCCGGCTCTGCTTGCGCGTCCCGACCTTGACGACCCGCGGGTGGAGCTCGCGGAGGGCCGCCGCGTGGCGTTCCGCCGTCTCCTCGTCGGTCACGTCGAGCGCGGCGCCGTCGATGCGGACGAGCTCGGCGGCGAACGTCTCGCCCCGGTCCGTCGCGAGGAGCGCCTCCAGCGTCCAGTACTCGCGGGCGGTGAACGCGTTGATCTCACGCTCCCGCTCCACGACGAGCCGGACGGCAACCGACTGGACGCGGCCGGCCGAGAGGCCCGACCGGACCTTCCGGCTCAGGAGCGGGCTCAGGGTGTAGCCGACGAGCCGGTCGACGATCCGGCGCGTCTGCTGGGCATCGACGAGGTTCGTGTCGATGTCGCGCGGATGGGCGAAGGCGTCGCGGATCGCGCCCTCGGTGATCTCGCTGAAGGTCACCCGACGGGCCTTGTCGGCCGGCACGTTGGCGGCCTCCGCGACGTGCCACGCGATCGCCTCGCCCTCGCGGTCGAGGTCCGTCGCGAGGAAGACCGCGTCCGCGGACTTCGCGGCCTTGCTGATCTCGGCGACCTGCTTGCGGCGATCGTCCGAGACGACGTATTCGGGGGTGAAATCGTGGTCGACGTCCACGCCGAACTTGCCCTTGCCGGGGTTCTCCGGCAGGTCACGGACGTGGCCGTAGGAGGCCAGGACTCGGTAGTCCGGGCCGAGGTAGCGCTCGATCGTCCGGGCCTTGGCGGGGCTCTCGACGATCACGAGGTTCTTGGACATCGCGGCGGAGTCTAGCACCGGGTTCTTCGCGCTCAGCAAACCCGGAATCACCCGGCCGGGCGTCTGACGACGCCCGGCCGGCTCCCCTCGACGACGATCAGATCGACAGGCCCACGCGGCTGATGATGCTGCTCACCTGGGTGCCGAGGAAGATCAGGGCGATGATCGCGACGATCGCGATCAGGGCCAGGATGAGGGCGTACTCGGCCAATCCCTGGCCCGCTTCAGCGGACCGTTCAGCGGCCTCCGTGAAGCGATGAACGAACGACGGACGACGCATCGCGCTCTCCCGGTTCGGCCCGCCGGAGGTCGACGGGCTCGAGGCGATCCTGCGGACGCCGCCGGCTCGTGACGAGCGACGAGGCCCCTGCCCCGCCCCGCGATGACGACCCCGAATCAGGGCGCGACCGGCCGCTCCCACGCGAACGAGGCGCGCGTGCCGCCGCTCGGGCCGGCTTCGACTGCGACGACCGCGCCGACCTCCCGGGCGCGATCGACCGCATCGGCGAGGCCGCGGGCGCCGGGCCGCGTCTCGCCGGCCCGGCCGATCCCGATCCCATCGTCGGTCACGACCAGCCGGACGGCCGCGACGTCGACGGCGACGTCGAGCGTGATCGTGGTGGCCGCGGCGTGTCGCTCGGCGTTGTCGAGGGTGATCTGGGCGAACCGCCAGGCGGCTCGCTCCACCGCGGCCGGCGGGCGATCGCCGGTCCGCTCCACATCGATCGTCACCGTCGCCGCGCCGTCGGCTTCGAGCCGCTCCGCGAGGTCCTCGAGCGCGGCGACCAGCCCGAACGCCTCGAGGACCACCGGCCAGCGATCGGCCATCAGGCGTTCGAGCTCGCGATCGACCGTCCGGAGGCGACGGGCGAGCAGGTCCGGGTCGCCGCCGGCCTCGGCTTCGACGATCGCGCGCCTCAGCGTCGGCAGGACGGCAGCGTGGAGGTCGCCCGCGATCCGGGTGCGCTCGGCGGACCGGGCCGCTTCGACCGCCGCCGCCTGACCGGGCTGCAGCTCGCGCAGGGTCGCCGCGCCGAGGAGCCACGCTCGCTCCGCGGAGCTCCCGCCCGCGGCCGACGCGAGCCGCCGTCGCGCCCGGTTGCGGGCGGCGCGCACGTCGGCCCCGGCGCCGAGCGCGACGAGGACCGCGAGGACGGGCAGGTACCAGGCGAGCGGCACGATCGCGACGTCGACCCAGGTGAACGCGGGGTCGGGCTCGTGCTGGCCGGCGAGGACGAGCCCCACCGTGGTCGCGCAGCCGACGACCAGCCAGGCCACGAGCCCAAGGCTCACGGGAAGCGCGATCGGGTCGAGCCGGCCGGGCCGGGTCGCGTAGCCTGCGGCGATCGAGGCGGTGGCGATCGCCCAGAGGCTGGCCGCCGCCGCGACCACGACCCAGCCGCCGCTCGCGTCTCGGCCGGGCTCCAGCGCCCGGGCCCACGCGAAGAACAGGCTGGATCCGGCAGAGCCGGCTCCGATCGCCGCGAGCCAGGCGAGGCTCGGCGCCCGCGCCACGAGGAGCACCGCGAGGCAGGCGAGGGCGGCGGCGACCAGGAGCGTCAGGACCTCGCCGGGTGCGACCCCGGAGGCGACGACCGGGACGAGGGCGCCCAGGGCCAGCGCCATCGCCGCCACGACCGCCGGCTCGAGCATCGTCCGGCGCCGGGATGGCCGCGCGACCAATCCGTCCAGGTGGATCGCCGTCGCGAGCTCGGTCGGCTCGATCACGCGTCGAGCCCCAGCCAGCCCTCCCGGACGGCGAGCATCGCCAGCTCGGTCCGGCTGAGCACGCCGTAGCGGCCGAACAGTCGCCGCAGGTGGCTCTCGACCGTCTTCACGCTGATCCCGAGGCCGGTCGCGATCTCGTCGTTGCTGGCGCCGCGGGCGAGCAGCCGGATCGCCGAGAGCTCGCGGGCGCTCGGCCGGCGCGGCGCCTCGCGGAGCGCCCGCAGGGTCACGTCCGGAAATCGGGTCTCGCCGCGCCCGACCGCGACCACGGCCTCGACGATCTCCTCCACCGGGCTCGCCTTCGAGAGATAGCCGGCAGCCCCGCCCTCGAACGCCGCCCGGAGGAAGCTCGGCTGGTCGAAGCCGCTCAGGACGAGGACGCGCGGCGGCGCGGGACGAGCCATCAGCTCCGCGAGCAGGTCGAGCCCGGCGGGCCGCCCGTCGAGCCACAGGTCGCAGACGACGACATCGGGAGCGACCACGCCGGCCAGGCGGGCCGCTTCGGCCGTGGTCGTGGCGATGCCGACGAGCGCGAGGTCGTCGCGGCCGCGGACGGCGGCGTCGATCGCGGAGGCGATCGCGGGATGGTCGTCGACGACGACGAGGCGGATCACGGCGCGAGCGTAGCGTGGCGTCGAAGGCGGTCCAAGTCGATGAAGACCCGCAATGCGGCGGGTCCGGCCGAGCTCAGACCTCGCGGATCCGGCGAAGGAACTCCTCGTCGAGCTCGAGATCGACGTCTGCCTCGGCGGCCTCCTCGGCTCCGTCGTCCGGCGCGGGGACGAGCCCGTCGTCCGCCAGATCCTCGTAGCCCGTCGCGGCGCCGGCCATGATCTCGATGAACCGGATGTGCAGGTACGGGAACACGAAGACCGAGTTCGACCGGTCGACGAAGACGGGCTTCTTGCCGTCGAGCATCCGGACGTTCGTGCAGATCAGGCTCACGTCGCCCGAGCCCGGCATGTCGTACAGGTCGGCCACGAGCGGCTGCTCGTTCGCGATGTGGATGACGGCGTTCCGGATCACCGCCGGATCGTCGCGGCGAGCCGTCCGACTGTCCCCTGCCCGATGGTCCCGGGTGGTCGATGGCTCCGGCGGTCGGAGCGCGGCGACCGGCGAATCAGGGGTGGTAGAAGTCGATCACGAGGCGGACGCGCCCGCCCGACACCCAGACTCCGATCCCGACCCGATCGTAGGCCGAGTTCATCAGGTTCACGTAGTGGCCGCCGTTCGACGACTTCTCGGCCTGGAAGAAGAGGTGCGACGCGAGGACGGCCGAATAGGGGCTCGACGAACGGCAGCCGATGTTCTCGGCCCAGCGGTAGCTGTGATAGCCGGCCGCGCTCAGGCGGTTGCCAGGGTTGCCGCCGCTGAAGTGCGTGCAGAGGTTGTTCACCGCGAGCTTCTTCGCGTACGGCCGCGACACCTTCGACGAGATCCCGCTGTCGAGCCGCAGCGCCGCGACGCTCCGCCCGCCCGGGCTGCTGCAGGCACCACTGGAGGTCACCCAGCCGCCGGTCCGCGTGCAGTTCATCAGGCGGAGGTAGTACGTCTCGACCGCGCCCCAGCTTCCACCCCCGACGGCCTTGCCGCCGGACGAGCCGCCCGAGCCCCCCGACGAATGCCCGGTCGTGGTCACGCGCTGCGTGGTCGGGGCCTTGGGCTTGGGCTTCGGGGCGGCGACCGTGTGCAGCGTCACCGTCATCGGCTTGGCCAGCGGGACGTGGAGAGCGGACGTCGCACCGGTGCCGACGCCCACGACGATCGTCGCCGAGGCCGGCAGCGCCGAGGTGGGCTGGAAGACGAGGACGGTGTTCGACTCGGCGAACTGGATCTTGCCGCCGACGGGCTTGCCGTTGGCGGTGACCTTGAACGCGCCCCGGGTCGTGGAGTGGTCCATCGAGGTCGTGAACCGCACCGACAGCGTCGCGTGCCGGTCGACCTTCGACGCCCCGTTCGCGGGCCGGAACCGGACCACCGACGGCGCCTGCGTCGTCGTGACCGCGAGGTCCTCGGCGACGGCGACCGGCGCGCCGTCGAGGTCGACGAGCCCGTCGAGGACGAGCCGGTACGCCGTTCCGGGCGCCAGCGACGCGCCCGGCGTGAAGACGAAGACGGTGCCGGAGCCGGGGTCCGCAGCGGACGTGTCGTCCCCACCGGACGCGGCCGTGAGGGTGCCTTCGACGGCCGGCGAGATCCGGAGCGCCTCCGACACGGCGTCCGCGGCGACGGGGTGATCGAAGATCAGGCGGAAGGCGGTGCCGACCGAGGTCGTCCCGGCGGCGGGCTGGGTCGCCTCGATCCGGCCGCTGGTCCCGGTCCGGGTGACGAACGCCGCGCGGGCGACGGCGGACATCGGGCGGCCGGAGGCGGCGAGGGCGCCGGGTGCGACGGTCAGGACGTGGTACGTGCCGGCGGCCCAGTGGCTGGAAGGACGGATCGTCAGGTCCGTCGCGTCGGCGCTCCAGGCGAGCTGGACGGAGGTCTGCGGCTCCACGCTCAGGGCGGCCGCGACGCTCGTCGGGTCCATCGCCTCGCTGAAGTGGATCGTCACCCCCGCACGCAGGTCCGTTCCCGCGGAGATCGACCGGAACGCCTCGTCCGGGAGGGCCGTGATCGGCGGGGCGGGTGGGGTCGCCGTGATGGGAGCCGGTCGGGAGAGCCCGAACGCCGCGACGGCGACGACGACTCCGACGGTCCCCAGGAGGACCAGTCTGGCTGCGATCGACCGCCGGGCGAGGACCGGCAGATAGAGGATCGCGAGGACGGGGACGGCCAGGGCCGCGGCGGCGACCTTGCGCAATACGACAGTCTCCTGCTCGGTTCGCTGGGGGACGAGACACCGTCTCGGGAAGCTGTCGGCCGCGGAGTGAGCGTTGCGGCCGCAGCCACCCTACCATGCGGTCGCGAAGCCGGGCAAACCAGCGGCGAGCGGATCCGGGGGTCCCGAAGGCGGTCATCCGGCGCCCGCGCGACGTCGTGCGCAGCCCTTCGCGGCCCGTCCACCGCCGGTCGCGGCCGGACCCGCGGAGGCCAATCGGCCGGCCGCCCGATACCGCCCGAAGGTCGACGTCGCGAGGCCGCGCATCTCCAGGAGCGTGATCGCGCCGAGGACCGTGGCCGCCTCATGACCGGTCTCGTCGCCG
>DATBGP010000235.1:0-8109 GCA_036557925.1 Candidatus Limnocylindrales bacterium
CGCGAAGGCTGTTCGTCAGGTTGATCAGGTCGTCCATCGGGACCTTCCGCCGCCTGTAGGCGGGCGGCACGGCCTCCGCGTACACGCGGGCCGGCTCGGGGTCGTCGAGCGCGACCGCGTCGACGATCCGGTCGAAGAGCGCGCCGGTGTCGCGGAGGAGCTGGCGCAGCCGGATCTCGTCGTACCGCTCGCGGATCGTCGGGTCGCGGTCGATCGCGATCTCCAGCCCCCGGGCTGCGAGACGGTCGCGCTGGCCGTCGAGACGTGCCGCTGCCGGCGGCAAGCTGCTCGTGCGGTCGATGGGCGGGAGGCCGAGCGAGGGGTGGCTCACGCCCGGCAGTCTAGCGGACCCGCACGCGCGGACGCGGACGCGGCGGCGAACAACGGTCGATACGATGGGCCGGTGACGACGAAGCAGCCCGAGTCCGAAACCGAGCCCGGGCCCGGGCCCGATGTGCCCCGTCCGGATCCCGGCGCACCGCGCCCTGAGCCCGGCGAGCCACGCCAGCGACTCGACCGGCCGCCCGGCGAGCGCTACGCGTCCCCGGCCGGGGACGCCGACACCGGCCCGGATCTGCGATGGGCGCCGGTGGCGGTGGTCCTCAGCGGGGCGATCCTCTACACGGTCCTCGGCGGGATCCTCACGATCACTGCCGGTCTGGTCGTCCTCGCGGCGTTCATCGGCTGGCTGATCGGCAAGCTCGTGTCGCCGCCGCCGCGTGCCGCGCTCGTGGGCCTGCTCGCGGTCGTCGCGGGGCTCCTCGGGATCTGGCTGTTCGGCCGGGTCGAGGGCGGCGTCCTCGACCCGATCACCTACCTGGACGAGGTCCAGGGCTGGCCGCTCGTGATCGGCCAGCTCCTCGCGGGCGCCGGCCTGGCCGCGGCGGCCTCGCGCTGAGCTCGGCGCGCGTGGCGACCGACGCGGAGCTCATCCTCCGCCGCCCGACCGAGGACGACCAGCCCGGGATCGCCGAGCTCGTCGAGCACTGGTTCGCCGGACGGCGGGTCTGGCCGCTCGTCGGGCACACGTGGTTCCGCCACTTCGCGGACACCTCGCTGCTCCTCGAGACCGCGGACGGCGCACCGATCGCCTTCCTGCTCGGCTTCCGCAGCCCGTCCCGGCCCGGCGAGGCCGTGCTCCACCTCGTGGGCGTTGTGCCGAACGCGCGCCGGCGCGGCCACGGCCGGCGCCTCGTCGAGACCTTCGCGGCGGAGCAGTCGGCGGCCGGCGCCCGCGAGGTCCGGACGATCGCCTGGCCGGACGATCGGGGCGCGATCGCGTTCTTCCGGGCGCTCGGCTTCGCGCCGATCGACGATCCCCGGACGCAGAACCTGTACGGCGTCCCGGCCCTGGCCGACTACGAGTTCGCCGGCGAAGACCGGGCCGTCCTGGTCCGACCGCTCAGCAGCCGTTGAAGCGCGGCAGCTTCCGGACCGTCGCCGGCCTGGCCGGGAGCTCGGCCTGGCGGCCGGTCGTCGGCGTGCGGCCGGGGTTCGTGAAGAGCAACCGGGCGCCGTCGCGGATCTCGTCGAGGTTTGCCTTCAGGACGTAGCCGCGGGCGTCGTAGTCCTCGGTGCCGCCGCGCCCGAACGGCTGGACGAGCCGGCTGAAGAACCGGTCCGCGGGCAGCCCGGCGACGAGCATCCCCGCCGCGACGATCTGGTCCGCGGGCAGGTCCGTGTGGATCTTCGGGACCTTCTTCAGCCAGGCCAGCGGGTCGGACTGGGCTCCCTTCCGGAGGATCCGGTCGCGGATCGCGGCCAGGATCTCCTGCTGACGGCGCATCCGCTGGAAGTCGCTGCCGCCGGCATTGTGTCGGATCCGCCCGAGCGCGAGCGCCTGCGGCCCGGTCAGGTGCCACCAGCCGACCGCCGCCTCGAACCCGCGGATCCCGAGCTGGTGGTAGCCCGGATCGCAGATCGCCTGGTCGACGTGGACGTCGATCCCGCCGAGCGCGTCGACGAGGCCCGACAGCCCGTCCATGTCCGTGACCGCGTAGTGCTCGATCGGGAGGTCGACGAGGTTGGCGATCACGCCCGCGAGAACGTCGTACGGGTCATCCGCCGCGGTACCCCCGAACCGCTTGGGGTTGGCCCGGATGCTCACGAGCAGCGCGTTGAGCTTCTCGTGCCAGATCGCGCCGCTCGGCAGCGGGAAGTCGGTGAGGTCGCGGGGGAGGCCGTAGAGCGACACGGAGCCGCCAACCGGGTCGAGCGACGCCACGATCACGCTGTCGGTGAGCTCCGAGGGCTCCCGCTCGCGCGTGTTGTCGGTGCCGACGAGGAGGATGTTCAGCCGCTTCGTCCCGAGCGCCGATGCCGGCCCGGAGGGTTCGGCCGAGGGCGCGGGCGGAGCGGAGGCAGGCGGAGCGGAGGCCGGCGGACCGGAGGCCGGCTCCGACGCCGACGGCGCCTCGGACGGCGACGTGCCTGCCTCCGCGGACGGCGTCAAGCTCGACGGGGTCGCGACGCCCGACGGCTGCGGCGACGGGGCATCGGCACCGCACCCGGCCGCGACGACGGCCATGAGGACGGCGACGACGAGCGCGGCATGAGCTGGGCGGCGCGCGCGGGGCAGGGACGTCGGCAAGGCTGGCTCCTGGGGATCGACTGGCCCGCGGGATCGTAGCGCGGGCGGCGTCCGGGCAGCCGCGGCGGGCAGCTAGGCCGGATCGGATCCGGGCGCCGTCGCGAAGTCGGACGCCGCGAGCTCGGCGGCGATCGCCGCCGGACCGAGCTGCTCGCGGAGCAGGCGACGGAACCGGGCCGGCTGCTCGTCGGCGGGCACCGCCTCGAGCCAGCGTCGGAGCAGGGCCTCGCCCTCGTGGTAGACGAAGACATACGAGCGCCAGAGCGGGTGCTCGATGAACTCGAGGGCCTTCTCCGCGCGCTCCGGCGGGAACCGGCCGGCCGCCTGCAGCCAGGCCAGGACCTCCTCGTGGGAGCGGCCGTCCGCGTGGCGCAGCAGGGCGGCGTTCACCCGCGCTTCCTGCAGCCGGGCGCGCGGCTCGCTCATCGCGACGGTCCGCTCGGCGGCGTCCCGGGCGGCCACGCGATCCGCCGCAATGGGCAGGCCGGCCCGCTCGTAGAGCTCCAGCAGCAGGTCGGCCTCACCCGCCGGCGGTGACGCGAACCGGTGGCCGAGGTCGGCGAGGCCCTCGCTCATCAGGCACTCGGGCGTGTTGATCAGGAGGATCGCGGCCTCGAGCCGGTGGGCGTCGTCGACGAGCGTCGCCTCCCGCCAGGCGTGTTCGAGGTGGTGGCCCGGGTACGACTCGTGGGCGACGACGTGGATCGAGCGCGAGGCGGTGATCGGCAGGTCCGTGTTCAGGTCGAACCGCGAACGGCGTCCGCCCTCGTACCAGTTGTAGCCCGTCCACGGCTGATCCTGGACGAGCCGGATGTCGATCGACTCGCCGGGAGGCAGGCCGAACAGGTCCCCGGCGCGGCCGCGAACCGTCGCCGTCAGCCACGCGAGGACGTCCGGCAGGCGATCGACCGGGATCTCGAACCCGCGGTCGAATGCGGCCAGCCGGTCGGCGACGGATCCGGGCCCCGGCAGCAGCCGATCGATCTCGGCGGCCGCCTCGTCGAAGACGGACTCGTCGCGGCGAACCGGCGTCCAGTCGAACAGCCGAGTCGCCCCCTCGACGTAGCCGGGTTCGTCGCCCGCGAGCGCTTCGGCCTGCGTGCGCAGGGCGACGAGCTGGCCGGTGAGCCAGGCCCGTCGATCGTGCTCCGGAACCTCGCCGCCGATGCGCGCCAGCAGCGCCTCGGCGTCCTCCGCGAGGCGCCGCGGCGGCCGAAGCTGCTCCAGGTCGACCTGCGCCTTGAGGTCCGCCGGGCCGAAGTAGCCGTCGACGAGCCCGGCCGCGTGCTGGTCCAGGCGCAGCGCGAGCACAAGGTAGTCGCGGGCGATCGCGTCGGGCACCGGGACGTGGCGCCGGCCCCCGACCGCGAGAATCGTGCCGGTCATCGGCCCTCGCCCGGGACCGAGCCCATCCCCTGCCCCGGCGCGAACCCCTTGTCCTCGCCCACGAACGGCATGCCCTGCCGCTCCACCGCGTCGAGGCTCATCCGCAGGGCGGACGTCTTCGACTCCGCGACCTCGCGGACGTACGCCGTCTCCTCGTCGGGCGTCATCGGCCGGCCGCGGACGATGTCCTTCGGCTTGCCGACCATCAGCCAGGCGAGGTGGTAGCGGTCCATCGAGCCCCACGCGGACGACAGCAGGTCGTCCGAGAGCTGGAGCCACGTCTGGAGGCCGCGGAGGGTCGGCTGCTGCTGGAGGCGATCGCCCTCGTCCACCAGCTGGCGGGTCCGGGCGATGAGCTCGTCGCGCGTCATGCCGTCGGCCCGCCCTGGATGAACGCCTCGCGGTCGGCGCGGGCGCGGAGGGTCCACGGGCCGGGCCGGCCGTCGCCGATCGGGTCGCCCTGGAACCGCGTCACCGGCAGGATCCCGGCGACGGAGCTCGACAGGAACGCCTCGTCCGCCTCGACCAGGTCGCGGACGGTGAGCAGGCCTTCTTCGGGTGCCAGGCCCACCGACGAGGCCCAGCGGAGGATCCAGTCGCGGGTCGTGCCGGGCAGGATCGCGCAGGCCAGCGACGGCGTCGCGAGACGGCTCTCGCGGACCAGGAACAGGTTCGCCGACGTCGCCTCGGACAGGAATCCGTCGATCGTCAGGAACAGGGCGTCGTCGGCGCCCGCCGAGCGAGCCTCGATTCGCGCGTGCACGTAGTCCGCGCGCGAGGTGGTTTTCAGGGCGTTGAGCGGGCTCTCCGGGTCGCGCCGGACCGCGCTGGCCACGACGTGCAACCCCACCTCGAGGTGGCTCGCCGGCGTCGGTGGCACGGCCCAGGCCTGGACCACGACGGTCGGGGCGGGGAGCTCGTCCGGCGGGAGCAGCCCGCGGCTGTAGTACGCACCCCGCGAGACCGTGATCCGGACGCTCGCATCGCCGTCGGGGCCGCCCAGGCCCTCGGTCGCGATCAGCTCGTCGATCGCCCGCGCGAGCGTGGCCTGGATGTCGTCCGGCAGCGGGATCGCGAGTCCCTCGGCCGAACGCCGAAGCCGTGCGACGTGCTCGTCGAGCTCGGTCGGCCGGCTGCCGCGGGCGCGAAGCGTCTCGAAGATCCCGTCGCCGAGCTGGAAGCCGCGATCGAACGCGGTCAGGACCGGCTCGTCGGCGGGGACCACCCGCCCGTCGACCCAGACGTGACGCGGGGTCGTGGTCATCGCCGGCGTCGCCTGCACCGCCGGTCGCCCGGCCGTTCGCTGTCGAACGCCGCTGTCCTCGCTCATGCCGGTCCCGATCCGCCGGGCGCCGCCTCGAACCCGCCGATCGCCCCCAGCGGTCCGCGTGCCTTGGCCACGGTCTCCTCCCACTCGGCGGCGGGGTCGCTTCCCCACGTGATCCCACCGCCGACGTGCAGCGTGAGGTTCGTGCCGTCCGCCACGAGCGTGCGGATGAGGATCGAGGTCGACATCGCCCCGTCCGGCCCCATCCAGCCGAGGGCGCCCGTGTACGGCCCGCGCCGGGTCGGCTCCAGCTCGCGAAGGATCTCCATCGCCCGGATCTTCGGCGCGCCGGTGATCGAACCGCCGGGGAACGCGGCGCCCAGGAGGTCGAACGCGTCGCGGTTCGCGGCGAGGCGGCCCGTGACCGTGGAGACGAGGTGCTGGACTGCCGCCGTGCGCTCGAGGCGGCAGAGCCGCCGGACGCGGACGGTCCCCGGGCGGCAGACGCGGCCGAGGTCGTTGCGGAGGACGTCGACGATCATCACGTTCTCGGCGCGGTCCTTGGCCGAGGTCAGGAGCTCGCGCGCGAGAGCCCGATCCTTTTCGCGGGTCCGGCCGCGCGGTCGCGTGCCCTTGATCGGGTCGGTGGAGACGAGCCCGTCGCGCGACACCGCGAGGAACGGCTCCGGCGAGGCCGAGAGGATCGCGCGGGGGCGGGCCGGCGCGCTCCCGCGAGCGGTCTCATGGCCGGGCGCGCCGGGGCCGACGTCGAGGAACGCCGAGAACAGCGACGGGTCGCCGGTCCGGAGGCGGCGGTAGAGCGGCCACGGATCGCCGTCGAACGCGGTCGAGAGGCGGCGGGTGAGGTTCGCCTGGTAGATCTCGCCGCGGGCGATCCGCTCGCGCACCGCCTGGACGCCGGCCTCGTACGCCGCCCGGTCGAGCGACGACCGGAACGCCAGCTCGAGCGGCCGGTCGTCGACGAACCCGGCTGCGGTCGATCGCCCGTCCGCGATCCCCAGGATCCGCCCGAGGACCTCGTCGAGCCGGCGGGCGAGCCGCGCTTCGTCTCCATCCAGCGCCCGGCCGGCCAGCCAGGCGCCACCCGTCCGCCGGTCCCAGGCGATCGTCCAGTCGTGGAGCGCCAGTCGGAGCCGCGGCAGGCCCTGGTCGTCGGCTTGGGGCGACGGCAGCCGTTCGAGGACGTCGCCCAGCTCGTAGCCGAGGTAGCCCATCAGCCCGCCGAGGAAGGGCGGCACGATCGCGTCATCGCCCAGGCCCTCCGGCGCGCCCGCGGCCAGCCGACCCAGGAGCAGGCGGGCGTCCGCGAAGGGATCGGCGCCGGCGGTCGGCTCCGTGAGCACCGCCATCGGATCGGCCGAGAGGAAGGTCCACCGGGCGTTGCGGCCCGGGCGAGCGCTCTCGAGCAGCGCCAGACCGGGCAGGTCGCGGAACGCCTCGGCCACGTCGATCGGCCGGCTCGCGGCGATCTCCGGCATGGGCAGGAGTCGGACGCGGCCGGCGTGCGCGGAACGCTCGCCCGGGACGTGGATCACCCGGCGATGATAGGGACGACGGCCGGATCGGGGTCGAGCGCGCGACGACCGGCTCACCAGGAGACACCACGTGCGAGCACGCGACCTGGGGATCGTCATCGGCAAGGGCCGGCCGGGACCGCACAACGCGATCACCGACGTACGAGGCGTCCGCGTGGGTCACGCGACCGTGATCCGAGGCGACGGCGCCCTCGTCGTCGGGGAGGGGCCGGTCCGGACCGGCGTCACGATGATCGTGCCCCACGACGGCGACATCTGGACCGAGCCGGTCTACGCCGGCAGCCACCGGCTGAACGGCAACGGCGAGCTCACCGGGCTCGAGTGGATCCGCGAGGCCGGCCACCTGACCGGCCCGATCGGGATCACCAACACGCATTCGGTCGGCGTCGTCCGGGACGGGATCATCCGCAATGCCGTCCGGCGGCTGCCGTTCGGGACCTCGTACTGGGCGCTGCCGGTCGTCGGCGAGACCTGGGACGGGCTGCTGAACGACATCGACGGGTTCCACGTGTCCGCGGATCACGTGGACGCGGCGCTGGCCGCGGCCTCGGACGCCGCGGTCGACGAGGGCAACGTCGGCGGCGGGACCGGGATGGTCTGCCACGAGTTCAAGGGCGGGATCGGGACGGCGTCGCGAGTCGTCCCGGAGGCGTCGGGCGGGTTCACGGTCGGCGTGCTGGTCCAGGCGAACTACGGCCGGCGGGAGCTCCTCCGGGTCGACGGCGTGCCGGTCGGCGAGGCGATCCCGGCCTCGGAGGTCCCGACCCCCTACGACCCGGACGACGACGAGGACGCGCCGACGTCGACCCGAGCCACGGGCGCGGCGGGCCCGGCCTCGCCCCCGCCCGGCTCCGGCTCGATCATCGTCATCGTCGCGACCGACGCCCCACTCCTGCCCCATCAGTGCGAGCGTGTCGCCCAGCGAGTCGGCCTCGGGGTCGGGCGGATGGGCGGCACGGGCGCCCATTCCAGCGGCGACCTGTTCCTCTGCTTCGCGACGGGCAACCGGACCCTGCCGCGGACGTCGTTCCGCGCCGATCCGCGGGTGACGGTCGACGTCCGCGCGCTCAACGACTTCGCGATCGGCCCCCTGTTCGACGCCACGATCGAGGCCACCGAGGAATCGATCCTCAACGCCCTCGTCGCGGCCGAGACGATGACCGGCCGCGACGGCATCACCGCCCATGCCCTGCCGCACGATCGACTCCTGGAGACGATGGCCCGCTTCGGCCGGCCGGCAGGCTTCACCAGCCCGGGGGCCACGAGGAGCTGAACCATGCCTGGGGGACCGTTCGACATCCGTCCCGCCG
>DATBGP010000236.1:0-3700 GCA_036557925.1 Candidatus Limnocylindrales bacterium
ACCAGCCCGAGAGGTCGGTGAGGATCTGGAGCCCGCCGACGATCGCCTGGATCGGGAAGAGGACCGCAGCGATCGTGGCGAGCGCGACGATCGGCCGGCTCCGCGGGCGCTGCTGGAGCGCCGCCACGAAGACCGCCGCGACGATGACGCCGACGATCACTGCCACCCAGCGATGGAGCACGTGGGCGGAGTTGGCATCGGTGACGGCCGGGAAGATCGAGCCGTCCATCAGCGGCCAGTCCGGGAAGACGTACCACTGGGACGTCGCGGTCACGTGGGAGCCGAAGAGGAGCAGCGCGTAGACCGAGCCCGCGCCGAGGGCCGCGAGCAGCGTGAACCGCTGGCTGCCTCGGCCGCTGAGCCGGGCCGGGTAGAGCGACCGTGCGAGGATCCAGACGAGCAGGCCGACCAGCGCCATCGCCGAGGCCAGGTGGGCCGTCACCGACTCGCCGGAGTTCCCGAGGCGGACCGTCTCGCGGCCGAGCCACGCCTGGAACCCCACGAGGAGGACGGCCACGACTGTCGCCGCCACGAGGGTTCGCTGCTTGCGGAGGTCGACGACCGCGAGGATCGCCAGCGCGATGACCTCGAAGCCGATGATCACCGCAACGGTCCGGTGGATCCACTCGAGCCAGACCTGGTAGCCGTCGGAGAGCGACGGCAGGAACTGGCCCTCGAAGCAGCCCGGCCAGTTCGGGCAGGAGACGCCGGAGTTCGTCACCCGGACGATGACCCCGATCGTGACCAGCAGGATGGCGGTCACGACGGTCGCCGCAGCGAGCTTCTGGAAGCGGGTCACGGACCTCCTCGGGGACGCGACGCGGAGATGGGAACGGTCGACATTCTAGCGCCGCGCCCGCTCGATCCGCGACGAATGCGCGAGTGAGCGGTCGGCCGTACGCTGTCGACATGCACCTCCCCGCCCGTCTCGTCGCCCTGGTCGTCGGCGCCCTGTTCGTGGTTGCGGCGTGCGGCTCGAGCACGACCACCACGGCCACGCCGACGTCGCCGCTGAATGGCTCCGCGCCGCCGAAGGCGTCGTTCCTGCCGCAGCCGGTGACGGAGCAGATCGGGGTGGGCCCGAACCGCCTCGTCTACGGGCTGGTGGACTCCACCGGGACCAAGCCGATCGGGGCGCCGGACCGGACCCTGTCCGTTGGCTTCACCGGGCCGAGCGGCGAGTCGATCCCGGCGGCGCCGGCGACCTTCATCTGGGCGATCGAGGATTCGATCGGCGTGTACGTGGTCCACGCGACGTTCCCGGTCGCCGGCACGTGGACCGCCAGCTTCACGAGCGCAGCCCCGAGCCAACCGGCGGAAACGCTGCCGTTCTCGTTCGACGTCCTCCAGCACACGACGACCGTCGCGCCGGGCGATCCGGCCCCCTCCGTGAAGACGCCGACGCTCTCCGACGTGGGCGGCGACGTGACGAAGGTCTCGACCGACGCGAACCCGGTCCCCCGCTTCTACGAGACGTCCGAGGACGCCGCGCTCGCCGCGAAGAAGCCCTTCGTGATCGTGTTCGCCACGCCGAAGTTCTGCCAGTCGAAGACCTGCGGGCCGACGCTCGACAAGGTGAAGCCGATCGCGGCCGCCCATCCCGACGTGACGTTCATCAACGTCGAGCCGTACCAGCTCAAGGACGAGGGCGGCTCGCTCCAGCCCGTGCTCGACGCGAACAACCAGCTCATCCCGGTCGAGGCGACAACGGCGTTCAAGCTCATCTCGGAGCCCTACGTCTTCGTCGTCGGCGCGGACGGCAAGGTCAGCGCGTCGTTCGAGCTCGTGTTCTCGCCGGAAGAGCTCGAGTCGGCTGTCAAGGCCGTCGAAGGCTAGGGAGCGTCCTCCAGCCGGACCGCAACCGGCCCGCCCGGCTCCTGGACGTAGGTCACGCGCACCGGCACGAGGCTGACCTTGTGCTCGGCGAGGTGACCGGGGGCGAACTGCGAAGCGTTTTCGATGTTGCCCATCCGGAAGTCGACCGTTCGGCCGTCGGCGGTCCGGATCGAGAAGCCCTCGACATCGCTCAGGCTCGTCGCCTGGACCTCGACGACGATCCCCGTCTCCACCTGGCGGCCCGGGCCGCCGAGCATCGTGACGGCGACGATGGCCAGCAGCACGACCAGGGCGACGACTCCGAGCAGGAGCAGGAGACGGGCGCGACCCGTCGTGACGGACCGGCGCGACGACGAGGACCCCGGCTCGGCCGGGACCGGCTCCGCGGTCAAGCGCCGGTCCCGCTGCTCCCGGGCGTATGGAGCGGAGCGCCGGCTGCGCAGAGGGGACAGGTCTCGGCGCCGGGTTCGTACGTCGGCAGGTCGAGGCGCCAGAGCGAGCGCAGTGGGTAGGTCCGGCCAGTCGTCGGCGACGTGAGCGTGTTCGTCTCGCGGCCGCTCCGGTCGACGAGCACCGCGCATTCGACGACCTCGCCGCCCATCGCCTCGACCGCGGGCAGCATCGCGAGCAGCGAGCCACCGGTCGTGAGGATGTCGTCGACGAGGAGGACCCGCTCGCCCGGTTCGATGCGGAAGCCTCGCCGGAACTCGCGGCGGGTCGACCCGTCGGCGTCCCGCACCTCCTCGGCGAAGATCGCCCGGACGCCCAGCTGGCGGCCGGTCTCGAAGGCGAGGATCACGCCACCGGTCGTGGGCCCCGCGACGAGGTCGACGCGCGCGGTTGCGGCGCCGTCGTCATCGCCGTCCAGGTCCCGGAAGGCCGCGGCCCAGAAGCCGCACAGCTCGCTCGTCGCGGCGGGATCGCTCAGGACCGCGAACTTCTCGACGTAGGCGTCGCCGTGTCGACCGCTCTTCAGCTGGAAGTGGCCCTCGCGCAGCGCGCCCGACCGCCGGAACAGCTCCTCGGTGCGTTTCGCGATCGCCGCGCGCGCCCCGATCTCGATCGCCGGCTTGATGGTCGTCATCGCGCCGAAGTCTATCCGCGACGCGGGCTCAGGGCCGGTATTCGACCCCTTTGGCCGAGGACGCGCCCGGGCGCTTCGGGAGCGCCGTGCCGATCAGGTCGCGGTACGTCGTCAGCCCGAGACGGCGGCACTCGCCCGCGAGCTCGTCGACGAGCCGGACCGGGAGCGTCGGGTCGGCGAAGATCGCCGTGCCGACCTGGGCCGCGACCGCGCCGACCGCAAGGAAGTCGAGGACATCCGCGAGCTCGGTGACGCCGCCGATCGCGACCACCGGGATGTCGACGATCTGGCTGACCTCGTACACGATCCGGAGCGCGACCGGTTTGATCGCCGGCCCGGAGAGCCCGCCGTAGATGTTGCCGAGGAGCGGCCTCCGGCGGCTCGGGGCGACCGCGATGCCCGAGAGCGTGTTCACGGCCGTCAGCGCGTCGGCACCGGCGTCGGCGATCGCGCGGGCGATCGGGCGGACGTCCGCGACGTTCGGCGACAGCTTGACGAGCAGCGGCAGGTCCGTCGCGCGGCGGACGGCCGCAGTCACCGATCCCGCCGCCTGGGCGTCGATCGCGAACTGGAGCCCGCCCGCCCCGACGTTCGGGCAGCTGATGTTGAGCTCGATGCCGGCGACGCCCGGCTCGCCATCGAGCCGCTTCGCGCACTCGACATATTCCCCGACCGAATGCCCTGCGACGTTGACGATGACCGGCACCTGCCACGACTGCCAGAGCGGCGCGTACTTGTCGATCACGGCGTCGACACCCGGGTTCTGGAGCCCGATCGAAT
>DATBGP010000237.1:0-6546 GCA_036557925.1 Candidatus Limnocylindrales bacterium
GCTCATCTGCCCCTGCCACCAGTCGACCTTCGACGTCCTCACCGGCGCGACGCCGGTCTTCGGGCCGGCGGGTCGGCCCCTCCCCCAGCTGCCGATCCGGATGCTCGAGGACGGCACGTTCGTCGCCGACGGCGACTTCCCGGAGCCGGTGGGCCCGAGCTTCTGGAACATGACATCGGGCGGCGGAGGGGCGTGAGGCGATGACCGCCCGCACGGACGCGAGCCCGCCCCTCGAAGGGGCCAACCGCCCCACGGAGCTCGATCGCCTCGTCGGCTGGCTCGATGAGCGCACCGGCTTCGCCCGGGCCGCCCGCACGGTCCTCCGCAAGGTGTTCCCCGATCACTGGTCGTTCCTGCTCGGCGAGATCGCCCTCTTCTGCTACGTGATCCTCGTCCTGACCGGCGTCTTCCTGACCTTCTTCTTCGCCGCCGACACCCGCTCGGTCACGTATGACGGCCCGTACGGCCCGATGCGGGGCGCGGAGGTCTCGGCCGCCTTCGACTCCGTCATGCGTCTGTCGTTCGAGGTTCGCGCCGGCCTCCTGATGCGGCAGATCCACCACTGGACCGCCGTCGTGTTCGTCGCCGCGATCGTCATCCACGTCTGCCGGATCGTCTTCACCGGCGCATTCCGCCGGCCGCGCGAGATCAACTGGCTCGTCGGGGTGAGCCTGCTGCTGATGGCCCTGGCGGCGGGCCTCACGGGCTACTCGCTGCCGGACGACCTCCTGTCCGGGACCGGGCTCCGGATCACCGACGCGGTCGCGACCGCGATCCCGTTCATCGGGCCGTGGCTCGCGTACCTGATCTTCGGCGGCGAGTTCCCGAGCGTCGAGCTCATCGGCCGCCTCTACGTGTTCCACATCATGCTGCTGCCCGCGCTGATGATCGGGGCCATCACCGCCCACCTCCTGATCCTCTGGTTCCAGAAGCACACCCAGTTCCCGGGCCGTCAGGGCCGGCACGTCGCCACCGAATCGAACGTCGTCGGGCGGCACTTCTGGCCGGGCCAGGTCTTCCGTTCGCTCGGGCTGTTCTTCCTGACCGCGGGGGTCCTGGCCCTCGTCGGCGGGCTGATCCAGATCAACCCGGTCTGGGTGTACGGGCCCTACATCTCGTCGCAGGTCAGCTCGCCGGCCCAGCCGGACTGGTACCTGGGCTGGCTGGAGGGCCTGCTCCGGATCGGCCCGAGCTTCGAGCCGACGATCCTCGGCATCACGATCCCGAGCCTGTTCTGGGTCGCCATCGTCGTGCCCACGCTGGTCTTCGGGGCGTTCACCCTGTGGCCCTTCCTGGAGGCCCGGATCTCGGGCGACCATCGCGACCACCAGGTCCTCCAGTGGCCGTGGGAGGCGCCGGTCCGGTTCGGGGTCGCGGCAGCGGCCCTGACCTTCTTCGTCGTCCTGACCCTGGCAGGCGGCAACGACGTGCTGGCGGCCTACCTCCGGATCGGCGTCGAGGAGCTGACCTGGATCTTCCGGATCCTCGTCGTCGTGGCACCGATCGTCGTCGGCGTGATCGCCTGGCGCCTGGCGCTCGAACGTCGACGGCGCGACGAGCGCGCCGGCCGGGCCCTCGGTGCGGAGTCGGGGCCGGCGGCCGCGGCGGACGCGATGGGGCCGGCCGACTCGTGAGCGGGCTCGTGCGCGTCGCCAGGCTCGGCAAGCGCGTCTCCTGGTTCGGCCCGCGCGTCGCCCGGCTCGGCGAGCTCGTCGGCGGCCTCACCCCGCGCGTCGCCCGGGGCCTCACCCCGGGCGTCGCCCGGCTCGGCCCGCGTGTCGGCCGCCTCGTCCTGCTTGGGGCCCTCGCCGGGGCCGTCTCCGGGTGTCTCCCAGCCCCGACGACGCTTGAAGGCCGGGCAGTCACGGACCTCTGGACCCAGTTCCTCATCGCGGCGGGGATCGTCGGAGGCATCGTCTGGGCGCTGATGACGTTCGCCCTCATCCGCTACCGCCGGCGGCCGAAGGACACGGCGGTCGTCCCGCCGCAGGAGAGCGGCACGCCCCGGCTGGAGATCGTCTGGACCGCGATCCCGATCGTCATCGTCCTCGCCCTGTTCGGGTTGACGATGGTCGCCCTCGGCCGGGTCGACGCCCGGGATCCATCCGCCCGCGTCACGGTGGACGTCCTCGCCTATCGCTGGACCTGGTCGTTCACCTATGCCGGCACGGGCGTCACGATCGCCGGCACCCCCGACGAGGCGCCGGAGCTCGTCCTCCCCACCGGCGAGCCCATCCGGATCGTCCTGAGCTCGGCCGACGTCGCCCACTCGTTCTACGTCCCGGCCTTCCTGTTCAAGCGCGACGCGATCCCGGGCCAGCCGAACGAGTTCGACCTGAACATCACCGATGCCGGCACCTACCGCGGCCAGTGCGCCGAGTTCTGCGGCGTCTTCCACGACCGGATGATGCTGTCGGTCCGGGCCGTCTCCCGGGCGGAGTTCGACACCTGGCTGGCGGCCCAGCCGCGGTTCTCGGCCGCACCGGGGCCGTCCGGCTCCGCGACGGGCTCGGCCGCGCCGTGACCACGCCATGAGCACGATCCCGTCGAGCGCCGGGTCCGCCGGCACGTCCGCGGCCGTCGCGACCGACGTCGTCGTCCCCGGCCACGTCGTCGAGATCGGCGGCCTGACCGGCTGGCTCACGACCACCGACCACAAGCGGATCGGGATTCTGTACATGACCTCCGCGTTCGTCTTCTTCCTGATCGCGGGCCTCATGGCGGAGGGGATGCGAGCGGAGCTCGCGGCGCCCGGCATCCAGTACGTCGCCGAGCAGGGCTACGACCAGCTGTTCACGATGCACGGCACGCTGATGCTGCTGCTCTTCGGCACGCCGATGGCGGTGGGGCTCGCGAACTACATCGTCCCGCTGCAGATCGGTGCGGACGACATGTCCTTCCCCCGGCTGAACGCCCTCTCGTTCTGGCTGTTCCTCGTCGGGTCGCTCGTGGTCCTCTCGAGCTTCCTCGTCCAGGGCGGGCCCGCGGCGATCGGCTGGACGGGCTACGCGCCGCTGAGCGACGTGACGTTCGAGCCGGGCGCGGGCGTCGACCTCTGGCTCGTGGGCCTGATCCTGACCGGCATCTCCACGGTGATCGGGGCGATCAACTTCATCGTCACGATCTACGGCCGGCGAGCGCCGGGGATGACGCTCTTCCGGATGCCGATCTTCACGTGGAACATCCTCGTGACCGGCCTGCTGATCCTGTTCGCGTTCCCGCCGCTGACCGCGGCGATGGCGATGCTCTTCATCGACCGCCATCTCGGCGGGGTGTTCTTCCTGCCGGCACTCGGTGGCTCGGCGATCCTCTGGCAGCACCTGTTCTGGTTCTTCGGCCACCCCGAGGTCTACATCCTGATCCTGCCGTTCTTCGGCGTGATCACCGAGATCATCTCGGTCTTCAGCCGGAAGCCCGTGTTCGGCTACTCCGCCTTCGTCCTCGCGACGATCACGATCGCCAGCCTCTCGATGTCGGTCTGGGCCCACCACATGTTCGCGACCGGCGCGGTCAGCAATCCGTTCTTCAGCATTGCCTCGTTCGCCATCGCGGTGCCGACGGGGATCAAGTTCTTCAACTGGATCGGCACGATGTGGCGGGGCCACATCACGTTCGAGACGCCGATGCTCTGGGCGATCGGGTTCCTGTACCTGTTCCTGCTCGGCGGGATCACCGGGATCATCGTCGCGTCGCCGGCGCTCGACTACCACCTCACCGACACGTACTTCGTCGTTGCCCACTTCCACAACACGCTGATCGGCGGGTCGGTGTTCGCGATCTTCGCCGGCCTCTACTACTGGTTCCCGAAGATGACCGGCCGGCGACTGTCGGAGCGGCTGGGGCGGCTCCAGTGGGTGCTCTGGATGGTCGGCTTCACGCTGACGTTCCTGCCGCAGTACGAGCTGGGCCTGATCGGGATGCCGCGACGGATCGCCGACTACCCGGCGGACGCGGGCTGGGCGTCGCTGAACGCGCTCTCGACGATCGGGGCGGCCATCCTCGGGATCGGCGTCCTGCCGTTCCTGGCGGCCGTGACCCTCGCCCTCCGCCGGCCAGCCGACCAGGGACCGGACCCGTGGGGCGGCGCGACCCTCGAGTGGTGGGCGGATTCGCCGCCGCCCCATGGCAACTTCCGCGACCTGCCGCCGATCCGCTCGCCACGGCCGGTCTGGGATGCCCGGGCCGCCACGAGCGAGGGGCCGCCCTCATGACCGCGGAGGTCCGCCTCTTCGCCCGGATGGCGGTCTTCGGCGTCCTGGTGGGAATCGTCTATTGGTTCCTCACCTACGAGGTCGTTGGCACCGTCCTGCTGATCCTCTTCGGGGTCTCGGCGGGGATCGCGGCGATCGCCACCTATCTGCTCCAGCGGGCCGGGAAGCATCCGCTCGGACGGCCGGACCGGCCTGAGCCGGCGGCGGAGCTGGACGGCCCGGAGCCGGCGGCGGAGCTGGACGGCGAGCCGGTACCGGCGCCCGGCTGGGCGCCGCTGGGCATCGCGATCGGGCTGGGCGGCGTGGCGATCGGGGCGGCGTTCGGGCCGTGGGCATTGCTCGCCGGCCTGCTGCTGGCCATCTGGAGCGGGAAGGCCTGGCTGAACGCGGCGATGCGCGAGACGAGCGAGGCGCGCGGGATCCGGCGGGCCGCCGAGCACGACGGCGGCCCGCGCGGGCTGCGACGAGCGAGCCCGGGCGACCGCGGTGCACCGGCCGAGGGCGCCGAAGATCCGGCGCGCCGGTTGCCGGGCGCCGGCTCGTAGCGGGTTCCTGCACTCTCGCGCCACGGAGGGCTCGCGAGCGCGGGCGCCGGCGCGGGCCGGCCGGCCGGGACGATCCGCTGAGGGTCTCGCAGACGGGCCCTTCAGGTGCGAGGGCTCCGGGCTGCGGCACGTCACCACCCGCCACGCTTGCTCCTGGATGCACCAGTGACTCGGATCCGACCCGAGCGAGCGTGACCGGTCGACGGAATGGCCGGATCGGGGCCTGTGCCGAGCGTGCACGAGCCGGATCTGATGCACCGGTGCATCGGCGTCAGGGAAACGCGTCGGATCGCGGCGAGCCATCCACGCTCGGATGGCAGCCGGGAGACCCGCGCGGCCGAACGAGCGACGCGGCGCTACGATGCATCTGCACGGTTCGGCCCGCCCCGCCGACCGCGCTCACGGTCATACGAGCGCGAACGCGAACCCCGAACCCCGTCGTCCCCGGTTCGCACCACCACGCCCGCTCCGCGCGGGCTCCACCCCTCATCGAGGGCTGTCCGATGACGACTGCGGCCACCGATGCGCTCCTGGAGGAGATCCAGGAGCTGATCCGCGAGCGAGAGCAGGAGGGCGTCGCCGGCCTGGCCGAACGCGTCGGCCCGTCCGAGTGGGCGGCCCTCGTGCCGCGGCTCGACCCCCAGGAGGTCGCCGTCCTCCTGCAATGGCTGCCGGACGAGGAGATTCCCGAGGTCCTCGAGGAGCTCGACCCCCACGAGGCCGCGGCCATCCTCCGGACGCTCTCCCGACAGGACGCGGCCGCCCTCCTGGCCGAGATGGACCCGGACGACGCGGCCGACGTCGTCGAGAACCTGACCGAGCCCGAGGCGAACCAGATCCTCATCCGGATGGACCCGGAGGAGGCCGAGGAGATCCGCCGGCTCGGCGACTTCGAGCCCGACAGCGCCGGCGGGATCATGACCCCGGAGTTCGTCGCCGTCAGCGGCGACGCGACCGCCGACGGCGCGATTGCCGCGATCCGGACCTTGGCCGGCGAGGCCGAGACCGCCCACTACGTCTACGTCGTCGGGCCGGATCGGCGGCTGATCGGGGTCCTCTCGCTGTATCGCCTGCTGCTGAGCCCGAGCACGACGCCCGTCACCGATCTCATCGCCCCCACCACCGTCCGCGTTCGGGCGTCCGCGGACCGGGAGACCGCAGCGAACCTCCTGACCGAGCGAAACCTCCTCGCGATCCCCGTCGTGGACGACGAGGACCACCTCCTGGGGATCATCACCCAGGACGACGTCGCCGACGTCCTCGAGCAGGAGGCGACCGAGGACATCGAGCGGCTCGGCGGCTCCCAGCCGCTGACCCTCCCGTATCGGATCGCGAGCGTGCCGCTGCTGTTCCGGAAGCGGGTCGGCTGGCTGCTGCTGCTGTTCGTCGCCGAGGCCTACACCGGGACGGTCCTGCGCGACTTCCAGGACGAGCTGTCGGCGGTGGTCGCCCTCAGCTTCTTCATCCCGCTCCTCATCGGCACGGGCGGGAACATCGGCAGCCAGACCGTGACGCTGATCGTCCGGGCGATGGCCCTCAACGAGGTCTCGCTGCGCGACGTGGGCTGGATCGCGTTCAAGGAGTTCCGCGTCGGCCTCCTGCTCGGCGCGGTGATGGCCGTGGTCGCCCTGGGTCGGGCCCAGCTGCTGGGCGTCGGGATCGACATCGGCGTGGTCGTGGCGGTCACGATCCTCGCGATCTGCCTGTGGTCCGCGACGGTCGCGGCGGTGCTGCCGCTGGCCCTCCGCCGGCTCCGGATCGACCCCGCGGTCGTCTCGGCGCCGCTGATC
>DATBGP010000238.1:0-2150 GCA_036557925.1 Candidatus Limnocylindrales bacterium
GCTTGGAGCCGGAGCGGGCGTTCCGCAGGATCGCGTCGGCGTCGATCGCGGTCAGGCCCGGAACGGCCGCCTCACCCTCGCCGATCAGCGTGGCGCCGCACGACGGACAGGTGGGACCGTGCGTCGGCGGCAGCACCGCCGAGCACCAGGTGCAGCGCGCTTCGGCAGCGGCGGCGGAGGTGGGCTCTTCCGACATGCGGACACTCTAGCGGACCTGAATCGCCGCTGAACCACCCGATCGGGCTATCCATCACCCCGACCCAGGAGCGGTTGGCCCCGCTCGCACGGCCGCGGCCGCGGCCGAACCGTCAGCGGGCGGCGATCACTCCCACTCGATCGTCGCCGGCGGCTTCGACGAGATGTCGTAGACCACCCGGTTGACCCCGGCCACCTCGTTCACGATCCGGCTCGAGATCTTCGCGAGGACGTCGTACGGCAGCTTCGCCCAGTCGGCCGTCATCCCGTCCTCGGAGGTGACCGCCCGGATCGCGACGACGTTCGCGTAGGTCCGGCCGTCGCCCATCACGCCGACCGACCGGACCGGCGTGAGGATCGCGAAGGACTGCCAGAGCGAGCGGTACAGCCCGGCGGCCTTGATCTCGTCGATGACGATCCAGTCGGCCTCGCGGAGGGTGTCGAGCCGCTCCGCGGTGACCTCGCCGATGATCCGGATCGCGAGGCCGGGCCCCGGGAAGGGCTGGCGGAGGACCATGGCCTCGGGCAGGCCCAGCTCCAGCCCGACCGCCCGGACTTCGTCCTTGAACAGGTAGCGCAGCGGCTCGATCAGCTGGAAGCGGAGGTCGGCCGGCAGCCCACCGACGTTGTGGTGGGTCTTGATCTTCTGGGCCGCCTTGGTCTCGGCCGTGGCGCTCTCGATGACGTCGGGGTAGAGCGTGCCCTGGGTGAGGAAGTCGATCCGGCCGAGCTTCGTCGACTCCTCCTCGAACACCCGGATGAACTCGTCGCCGATGATCTTCCGCTTCTGCTCCGGATCCTCGACGCCGGCCAGCCGGGCCAGGAACCGTTGCCGGGCGTCGACCATCACGAGGTTCATGCCGAGATCCCGTTCGAACGTGACCCGCAGGAGCTCCGATTCCTTCTTCCGCATCAGGCCGTGGTCGACGTAGATGCAGGTCAGCCGGTCCCCGACCGCCCGATGGACGAGCGCCGCCGCGACCGCCGAATCGACCCCGCCCGAGAGCGCACAGATGACGAGCCCGTCGGAGCCGGTGGCCGCCGCGTGGTCGTCGACCCGTCGCCGGATGTCGGCGACCGTCTGTTCGATGAAGTTCGCCGGCGTCCAGGTCGGCGAGGCGCCGGCGATGCCCACGACGAAGTTCCGGAGCACGTCACGACCGGCCGGCGTGTGGACGACCTCGGGATGGAACTGGATCCCGTAGAGGTTGCGGCCGGGCGCGGCGAGGCCGGCGAAGGGCGAGGAGCCGGTCTGGGCCGTCGAGCGGAAGCCCTCCGGAAGGCGCGTGATCGCGTCGCCGTGGCTCATCCAGACCGGCTGGTCGCGGTCGAGGCCGGTGAAGAGGCCATCGTCGTCGGTGATCGTGACGGTCGCCGGGCCGTATTCGCGCTTGGCGGTCGGGACGACGTCGCCGCCGAGCTCGCTCGCCATCAGCTGCGCGCCGTAGCAGATGCCGAGGACCGGGATCCGGCCCGACCAGACACCGGCGTCGGGCTTCGGGGCGTCCTCGTCGTAGACCGAGTTCGGTCCGCCCGAGAGGATGATCGCCTTCGGCCGCCGCCGCTCGATCTCCGCCCACGGCGTGTCGTGGGGGATGAGCTCCGAGTAGACGTTCAGCTCGCGGACGCGGCGGGCGATCAGCTGGGCGAACTGGCTGCCGAAATCCAGGACGACGACGGAGTCCGGCTCGCCGACCTCGGCACGGTCGCGGTCGCTGCGGCTGGGGGCGGGTGCCTTGAGGGCGGTCTCGAGGTAGGCCTCGACCTCGGCGTCGTCGGGAGCGAGGACCCGGTGGCCGGCGTTCGCGGGCTCGCCGTGGACGGTCTTGCCGCGTTGGGCGGTCCCCCCGGTCGCGCCGCCTCCGCCGTTTCGCTCGTCGGACGGCGGCGTCGCCGCGGTCGATGCCTCCTGGTCCGCCTCGGCCGTCCGGTCCGCCAATCCGTCCTCCTCGTGC
>DATBGP010000239.1:0-7721 GCA_036557925.1 Candidatus Limnocylindrales bacterium
AATCCGTCCTCCTCGTGCTTCGGACCAGTCTACCGGCCGGGTCGGGTCGTCGGAACGGCGACCGGGGCCCGGACGGGCGCGGGCCGCGCGTCAGTCGCGGTTCCGCATCGCCTCGGCGGCCATGTCGATGTAGGCGTGAAGCCGATCGGCGACCTGGGGTGGCGGATCTGTCCAGGCGATCGCCTCGCGCATCCGCGCCAGCCAGGCGTCGCGCTCGACGGGCCCGATCGCGAACGGCGCGTGCCGCATCCGCAGCCGCGGGTGGCCGCGCTCGTCGTTGTAGCTGGTCGGTCCGCCCCAGTACTGGGCCAGGAACAGCGTCAGGCGGTGTCGGGCGCCCTCGAGGTCGTCCTCCGGATAGACGGCCCGGAGGACGGGATCCACGGCCACTCCGTCGTAGAACCGGCCGACGAGCCGTTCGAAGAACGGCATCCCGCCCGCCGCCTCGAAGAGGCTGATCTCCTGGGTCACGCCGGAAGTCTAGGTTCCGGACCAGCCTTGGTTGCTCAGCCGCCGGCAACGGACCCATGGAAGACTGGATGGAGCGCGGACAGGCAGCCGGTATCGGGCGGTGGCTTCGACGGATCGTCCAGCCAGGCATTGCGCATCGTGATGGAGCAGTCGGTGAAGCCCATCACGTTGTGGGTCTGGCCCGGCACTTCGTAGGAGTGCGCTCCCGGCAGGGTGGCGAGCGCGGCCTCGGCCTGTGGCCGGGTGCTCCAGGAATCGAGCTGGCCGGTGTAGATGAGCATCGGCGTGCCGGCGGCGGCCGGTTGCGTGACCGATGGATCCGCCGGCGCGACGTTCCATGCCTGGCAGGCGGCCGTCAGCAACTCGTCCGTCGCGATCCGATCGAAGGGTCGGTCGCCGGGTCCCGAGGTCACCGCGGTCGTCCTGGAGAACGGCACGACGTCCCGGCACATCACGCTCAGGTAGACACCCCAGGCGAATGCTCCGGGATTGACGCATTCCGGACGGCGGCCGACGCAGGCGGTGGGGTCGTTGCCCAGGATCTGCTGGGCCTGCGGGTCCGCGTTGCCGGTGGCCGCCTCGGCGAGCATCGCGGGCAGTCCGGCGAGATTGCCGGGTCCGTCTCCGCCCAGGGTGGAGCGGACCAGGCGCAGGAGCTTCTCGCCGTCGACCACGATCGTGACCGGTCGGCCCGCGTGCGTTGCCACTCGACCGGACGTCGAGCGGAACGAGATCGGCCGCGCCTCGAGCCGCTCGACGGCCGTGCGGAGCGTCGCAGTCGGATCGGGCAGCACGTGATCGCACTGGGGATCGGCGCCGCACGCGGCGACGAACTGGCGCCACGCGTAGTCAAGCGCCGCGGAGGAAGCCCGCGGATCCAGGTCCTGCGGGAATCTCGGCGAGTCCAGGACGACCCGTCCGACATGGCTCGCCCAGTTCCTCAGATACGCGAACGTGTACAGGGAAGCGTCGCCTTTCGTGTCCATCAGCCAGTCATCCAGGCCGAGCACCACCCGAAGGTCCTCGAGATCCGCCGCAGCCTCCGTGACGTCGTAGGCGGCGATGTCGATCCCCGCGCCGGTCAGTCGGGCTCGGCACGCGCCGATAGCTTCGACGAATCGTCGCTGGAAGCCCTGGTCGCCATCGGCGGCCTCGGCGGCAGCCACATCCAGGCCGTCGACCTCCGGACAGGCCAGGTCGGGGTCCGAGTACCGCAGTCCCCGCCGCTCGAGTCCGTACTGGTTGGCCTTCGTTCGAGTCGCGCCCTCCGGCGTGACGCCAGCGGACGACATCCCGAGATCGCCACCGAACCCGGTGCCGGGCCACGATCGAGGCTCGGCGGCACTGGTCGGTGTCTTGACGACGAGGAGATCGATCGTCCGCCCGGCCGGCTTCGATCGATCCTCGAGCACCGTCAGCCGGCCACAGGTGTGCTCGACGAGCGCCGTGATCTCGATGTCGTCGGGACAGGGAGTGTCGGCATACGTCGGGACGAAGGCTGCGATCGAAGGCGTGACCGTCGAAGGGGCGGCGCTCGAGGCGCTGGACGCGGCCGGCGCGCTCGCCAGGGACGGCCACGGCGCAGACGAGCAGGCGACCAGCAGAGCCGCGATGACGAGGAGGGGCGCGGGGCGTCGGCGAAGCATGTCAGCTCACCCGCTTCCACGGGACGCTCTCGTAGATCCCGGTCTGGACGATGTGGTCGTCGACCGGCCCGAGCGGGTCCTCGTCCTTGACGACGTCGATGGTCAGCGTGTCGCCCGTGCGGGTGAAGTGGTAGAGCACGCAGTAGTCGCAATCGTCGCCTGCCACGAACGTCCGATCGTCCGTGATCTTGTAGGCACCGTTCCAGCCAAGCTCGTCGTTGACGAAGATGGCGAGCCGGCCGCCGAGGAAGCGGATCTTGAACGTCGCCGGGCAGCTGTGGGTGTTGACGTCCTTGTCGTTGGCCTTGAGCTCCTCAGGCGTGAAACCGCCCTTGGCGATCGCGGCGTTCCACTGCTCGCAGGAGACCTCGCCAGTGGTCCAGGTTCCGGTGAGCACGTCTGCTCCGGCCGACGACGTCGGCGACGGCGACGCGATTGCGCGACCGACGGATGGCGACGGCCCCGCTGCCGACGTGTCGCTGGAACCCGGATCTCCGGCGGCTGCTCCGTGAGATGCCGAGCCGGCGGGAGCCGGCGAGGGCGCCGGGGCGGTCGACGCGCCGCAGGCCGCGAGCAGGACGAGCGCCGGAAGCAGTCCGCCCGCTCGCAGCCCGGATCGGATTCGGTTGCCCAGGTCCATCGCGTTCACCTCCTGCCCAATGACAGGCATCGGTGATGCCAGTGGTTTACCGGACGGGCATCCACGGTGTCGAGGTGAGGAGGAGCGCCCGCGCCCGACAGACATCGTCGATCAGGACGAATCGCAGCTCGTCGCCCGTCAGCTGCAGGCGATACGTCCCCGGGGGAATCCCGCTGCAGACACTCTCGCCGAGGAGGTCCGTGCGGAAGGCGTCACCCGTCTGGCGGAAGCTGTAGCCCGTGTGCGGGGCCGAGAAGCCAGCGGGTGGATCGACGTCGAGCACGCCGGTGGTCGGGAACCCCAACGTCCACGGGCCCACCAGCCCGGCACCGGTCGCAGATGGATCGGTCGAGGCGATGGTGGCCGTCCAGGATCCATGCAGCTGGGGCGGCTCGTTCGAAGCCGGACCGCTCGGTCGACCGGCGATCTGGACCACGACCACGAGCACGACGGCCGCGACGGCTGCCGTCTGCAGGAGCAGGCCGAGCTGGCTCCGACGATCGCCCCGCCGAGCGGCAACCCGCGTACGTTCCAGCCGCTCCTCGACATCCGGGTCGACATCCCGTGCCAGTCGCTGGAGACGTGCCCGAAGGTCCGGGTCAGAGGACATCGTCGGTCTCCGCGATGGCCGGGCCGAGCAGCTCGGCCAGGCGCCGGCGAGCCTTGAACACGTGGACTTTCGCCGTCGCGTGGCTGCAGCCGAGCATCGTCGCGACCTCGGTCAACGGACGGTCCTCGAAATAGTGGAGGACGACCGCAGCTCGCTGCTGCGGCGGGAGCGAGCGGATGGCCGCCACGAGATCGGGGTCGATCGCCTCGGGTCGCCGTGGCGGTGGTTCGATCCACCGAGTGAGCCAGCCGCGCAGACGCTCGCGCCTCGCGAACCGGACTGCCTTCCGGATCGCGATCCGCCGCACCCACGCATCGGGACGTTCGTAGGTGGCGATCCGGTCCCATCGAACGAGGAGCTCTGCGAAGGCCTCCTGGCTGAGATCCTCGGCGGCCGAACGGTCGTGGACGACGAGGTAGACGGCCCGAGTCACGTTCCCGAACTCGGCCCGGAAGAACGCCGAATAGGCTGCGTCCACGGCCTCGGTGTCGGCCATCCGCCCCACGAGGCCGATGCTAGGCAGGTCGTCCAGCAGGCCGCGCCGCGTGACGGACCTGCCATCCACGGTCGCCATGCCCGGACACAGTCCCGGGCGGCCGGGAAGGTTTACCGGGCAGCCGGGAAGGCTTGCCGGCCGTCCGCGACCGCGACGCCGCGGCGGGTCATCACCTCAGCGGGCAAGGCCGGCGAAGCTCGGGCCGAAGACGACCCGGCGCCGCTCGATCGGCATCAGCCGGGAGAGGACGGGGATCCGGCCGGCGGCGATGCCGAGCAGCGCGTAGACCCCGGCGGTCCAGGCGAGCAGCCCCGCGCCGGTCCGGCTGTCGGTGCCGAACGGGTGCGCGCCGGTGATGAGGGCGACGGCACCGAGGATCGCGATCCCGCCGCCGAGCTCGGCGACGAAGACGGCGAGGTTCCGGCCCCAGTCGCGGCCGCGATAGATCCCGACGAGCGCGGCGAGGTGGAGGACCGCGAAGACGAGGACGATCGGCGTGGCCCAACGGGCGCCGGTTGCGCCGACGGCGGTGGGCACGACGAACAGGCCGAGGGCCAGCGTCATCAGGCCGGTGAGCACGAGCAGGAACGAAGCGGCGAGGCGGGATCCGCGATACATCTGGGTCGTCTCCGAGGCGGTGGCTGGTGCGGCCATCGTCGGGTCGGCCGGTTCGCCGGGGCCATCGGCGGACGCCGGTGCCGCGACCCCGACGGATGACGATGCGGTCGCGCGTCGGACGGCGCAGACGGGCGTCGGACGCGCGCGGGACGGGGGACCGGGCGGGAATCGAAACGACCGGCTGCTGGCGGCCGCCGGTCGTTCCAGGAGTGGCGTCTTCGGTTGTTCTTCGATTGTTCTTCAGTTGTTCGGACGCATCTGGATGGTCCGGCGGTTGTCTGTCAGCCGTCTGAGATTCGCGTCAGGCGGCCGGGGAAAGAAGGTTCGGGATCCGCCAGCCCGTTTCCGGGGCGACGGCGCGGTTGGCGGTCTCGCCGTGGTCGCGAGCCCACGCCGCGAAGAAGGCGGCCCGCCGGGTGGAGACGATCCGGGCGTCCTTGCAGGAACATCCCTCGACCAGGCACCCACGACGGCCCCGGTCGCCTGCGCGATGCATGACCTGCTGGCTGTCCATGAGCGCGACTCCGATCTCCTGGCGGTGGATCGAACAACCGATCCGTGTGCGTGCACACTAGGAGTCGCCGGATTACAGGGACATGGGCTGGTGCCATGGCCGTATTACGCGCAATGACGTACTCGCCCGGCGGTCTCTCACCGTCGTTCGTCGCAGGCGGCGCGATGTCGGAGCGGCAGAGCACGGGCGAGTCCGCCGGCCCGGGCCCGGCCGGTGTCCGACGGGAGGCAGCTCGATGACCTACTCGATCGTCGCGCGGGACGCCCAGTCGGGCCGGTTCGGCGTCGCCGTCCAGACCTGCTGGCCGTTCGTCGGGGCAGGCGTGCCGTGGGTGGAGTCGGGCGTCGGCGCGGTGGCCACGCAGTCGTACACCGAGGAGGCCCACGGGCCGAATGGCCTGGCGCTCCTCCGCTCCGGCGTCAGCGCGTCCGACGCCATGGCCCGGCTGCTCGAGGCCGATCCGGGACGGGAGGTCCGCCAGGTCGGGATCGTCGACGCGACCGGCGGCTCGGCGTCGTGGACCGGCGCCCGGTGCGTCCCGGCGGCCGGCCACGCGACCACGGATGGCATCGCGATCCAGGCGAACATGATGGAGCGGCCCACGGTCTGGCCCGCGATGCTCGCGGCGTTCCAGGCACCCGCCGTCTCGTTCGTGGATCGGCTGCTGGCGGCGCTCCGGGCGGCGGAGAAGGAGGGCGGCGACATCCGCGGCCGGCAGGCGGCGGCGCTCCTCGTCTCCGGAACGCCCGACGAGCCGGCCTGGACGCGGCAGTACGACATCCGCGTCGACGACCATCCCGCGCCGCTCGACGAGCTGGAGCGGCTCGTTCGGGTCCATCTCGGCTACGACGCGCTGGCCCGTGCCGAGGAGCTCGGACGGAGCGGCGACCTCGAGGGAGCCGCCCGCGCCGGCGACGAGGCGTCGCGCCTGGCTCCCGGCGACGGCCAGATCGTGGTGTGGCGCGCCATCGGGACCGCGGCGGGCGGGATGGCCGACGCGGGCCGGATGCTCCTCATCGAGGCCACCGCGACGAACCCGCGCTGGCCGGAGTTCGTCCGCCGGGTCGCCGAGAGCGGCGCCCAGCCGGAGCTGGAGGCGGCGGCGCGGGCGATCGTCGAGGACTGACCGTCCAGGGCCGGCCGGCCGGCCCGAGTCCGCGCCCGCCCCCACGCCCGCGCCATCGGAACGCGGATCCCCGAACCCGCCCCCGGACAACCGAACGACCGGTCTGTCGGGGCACCGACTGGCCGGCCGCTTGGCTGCTGCAACGCTCTTCGATTGTTCTTCGGTTGTTCTTCGGTTGTCGTGGGAGGAGGTGTGGGAGCTGTGCGTTTCGTTCGAGCCGATCCTGCGCCCGGCCACCGGCCCGCACCACCGACAAGTGACGGCGGCGGCGCTACGCCGAATGACGTAGGCCGGGCCTCGGCCGCGGGCCAGCCACCTCCGGACGGGCCCGGACATGACGAAGCGACGCCGGAAGGAGGAGGTCGGCGTCGCTTCGTTCAGGTGCTCGACGATCCAGGGAGGAGGAGGGAGACCCTCGATCGCCGGGGCGAGGATTCGGTTGTGGGCCGCCGGGCCGGCGACCGGTCAGCGCGAGCGAGTGGCCCGGGATCGGGTCCGCGACCGTCGCGAGCCGCCGAGCTGGAGCGCGGCAAGGTCGAGGACGATCAGCGTTCCCAGCGACACGATCAGGGTCGTGAGCGGATCCATCGGTCCATCCCTCTGGGCCATCGGCAGGTGCCGTGCCGCCATCCTGCGTTTCGGTGGTCCGGTCGAACATCGTCCGGACGTACGGGCGTTCGTGAGACGGATGACGTATGGATCACTCCGACGGCGATGAGCCAAGGGGGGTGAGGACGAACACGGGCCCCCGGCCCAGGCGCTCCGACGGCGTCCCGTAGCGGAGGATCAGCTCGCGGATCGCGATCGCGCGGCGCGGGTCGTCGTCCGCGAGCAGGGCCGTGGACGCGCGGAAGGATCGATCGCCGATCGTGACGCCGACCTGGGGCTCGGCCTCCAGCGCCCGGGCCCAGACCGCCTCCGCCGAGCCGGCCGCGACCAGGAGCGCGCCGTCGGGCCGCTCGGCGAAGCCGACGGCCACCGATCGCTCCTTGCCGGAGGCGTCCGCGGGCAGGTCGAGTCGGGCGACGCGGCCGGCGCGGACGAGGTCGTCGGCGGTCACGGCCTCAGGATCGCAGGTCGAGGCCCGCAGGACGCTTCGTCGGCGGCGGCGGCCCGCGTCAGGCGGCGCGGCCGCCGGATCCGGGTCCCGAGCCTCGGCGGCCGACCGGGCGATGCCGGGCGGATGGCAGGATCAGCACCCCCGCCGCCACCAGCAGCCCGCCGACCACGACCCAGGCCGTCCGGTCGTCCGTCCGACCCGTCGACATTGCCGTGTCGGTCGCGGGCGGCGTCGCCGCGCTCGTGGGCGAGACGCCGCCGGTCGGCGAGTTGGCGAAGAAGGCCAACACGAGGCCACCGGTCTGGTCCTCGTCGGGGCGGCACGTGAGCGCAACCGGGCGGGCGATCACGCAGTTCTGCTGGGCGTTCTCGTCGAGGAACGGGACGAGGAGCGGATCGGACAGCTCGTAGCCAACCGGTGCCGCGACTTCGGCGACCCAGTAGCTGCCGGGCCCGTCCGGGGTGAAGCTCGCGAACCCGAACTCGGTGACGACCGTCGCGAGCGCCGGGCCGTCCGCCGCGTCGGGCTGGTAGATGCCGT
>DATBGP010000240.1:0-12244 GCA_036557925.1 Candidatus Limnocylindrales bacterium
GGACGGCGCTCGGCGATCTCGTCGAACCACTCGACTCGCCGTCCGCTTCGATCCGCCTGGGCCTGACGCCGCCGTCGGACGGCTGGCGGGCCACGGAACCGACGGACCGGGTCCTGCCCCACGCGCCGATGGTGCTGCACCGTGGCGGCTGGCCGGACGGCGCCTGACGCGGCGGCCCGGGTCGCCGACGCCGGAGCGCGCCTGCGGTCGGCGCTGGCTCGGACGATCCGGCTGACCGAGCCGGTCGTGGCCGAAGCGGCGACGCTGTCGGAGGCGTACCGGGCCGACGGGTCGCGGACGCTCGAGGACGCGCGATCCGCCGTCGCCTATGCCGCCTCCCGGATGCCCGCGACGTTCGCCGCGACGGCGCGGACGATGGCCGCCGGTGCCGACCGCCTCCCCGGGTTCGCGCCCCGGAGCCTCCTCGACGTCGGGGCCGGCACCGGCGCGACGACCTGGGCGGCGCGAGCGGTCTGGCCGTCGATCCGGGACGTCACGCTCGTCGAGCGCGAGGCCGCGGCCCTCGACCTGGGCCGGCGGCTCCTCGACGACGCACGAACGACCTGGCAGGCCGCGGACGTCGGGACCGTGCCGTTCGGGCAGGTGGACCTCGCCACCGCGGGCTACGTCCTCGGCGAGCTGGACGCGGCGGCGCGTCGGCCGGTCGTCGAGCGCCTCTGGGCGGCGACCCGCGGCGCGCTCGTCCTCGTCGAGCCCGGCAGCCGGGCGGGGTTCGAGCGGATCCTCGAGGCGCGATCCGCGCTCATCGGGGCGGGCGCCCGGATCGCCGCGCCGTGTCCCGGTGACCGGGCCTGTCCGGTGGCGGCCGGGCCCGCGTGGTGCCACTTCCTCGCCCGCCTCGACCGGAGCCCGCTCCAGAAGCGCGCCAAGTCCGCCGCTCGGTCGTGGGAGGACGAGCCGTACGCGTACGTCGTCGCCGCGCGCCCGTCGGTCGTCGCGGATCCGCGGCCGCGCGTCGTCCTCGGCCGGCCCCGCCATCGGCCGGGTCTCGTCGAGGTCCGCGTCTGCGCCGACGGCCGGATCGAGACCGTGGTCCGCAGCCGCCGCGACGGGGAGGCGTACCGGATCGGCCGCGACCTCGCGTGGGGCGACGTCGTCCCGTCCCCGGTCATCGACGAAGACCGTCCGGAGGGCTGATCCGGCCCTGGTCTCCATCCGCGGCCTGCCACGTTGCGAATTCCTCATCGACCGGTAATCGGTCAGGTGCCGCTCTCACCCATTCGGGGGATGCGCCTCCGTCCGGAAGTCCGCGAGGATTCGGGCTAGCCTTGGAACCCTTGGGGGACCCGTCACCGATGCCCCGCGACACGAACCGTCCTCGCCGCCCCGCCGCCACCGTCCGTCACCGGCTGGCCCGCCTCCCCGAGGCAGCCCGGCGCCGCCCGCGGACGACCCTTGCCATCGGCATCCTCGCCGTCCTCTTCGCGATCGGCGGCGGCGCCGTCCTCGTCGCCGCGAACGGCCACTCCACCCCACCCTCGACCGCTGACGCCGGGCCTGCCTTCACGGTCCGCGACGGCTGGACGCTCGCCGAGCTCGAGCGTCACATCGAGGCCGGCGACATCGACGCGATCACCGCCACGCCGAGCACCGCCGGCTCGATCGACGGGGAGCTGCTCGCCCGGACCCGCAGCGGCCAGGTCGTCACCATCGACCTCTCCGTCAGCGCCCCCGACGCCGTCACCGCGCTGACGGGCCTCGGCTACGGCAACCTCCTGACGGCCGAGGCCGCGGGCCTCGCCCGCCCGACCGTCGCCGGCGGCTCGAGCTTCCTCACGATGGTCGTCCCGCTCGCCGTCTTCCTGCTCCTTGCGCTGTTCGCTTGGCGCGTCCAGCGGCGGGCCATCGCCTCGGCGCGCGACGGCGGCTCGAAGTTCACCGCGATCCTGCCGCCCGATCCCCGCGCGGCCGACGATCCAGCGGCCGCTGCCGACGACGTCCCGGGGGCCCTGGCCCGCGTGAGCCTTGACGACGTCGCCGGCGTCGACGAGGCGAAGGTGGAGCTGACCGAGACGATCGACTTCCTGCGATCCCCCGAGCGTTTCCGGAAGATGGGCGCCCGGATCCCGCGCGGGATCATGCTCTGGGGCCCGCCGGGCACCGGCAAGACGATGCTCGCCCGGGCGGTCGCCGCGGAGGCCGGCGTCCCGTTCTACTACGCGTCCGGCTCCGAGTTCGTCGAGAAGTTCGTCGGCGTCGGCGCGAAGCGGATCCGGGACCTGTTCGCCCAGGCCCGGAAGCTCGGCCGGGGCGTGATCTTCTTCGACGAGTTCGACGCGATCGGCAAGGCCCGCGGAGGCCCGAACAGTCACGAGGAGCGCGAGCAGACCCTGAACCAGCTGCTCGTGGAGCTCGACGGGTTCGGGACGACCGACGACGTCATCGTGATCGCGGCCACGAACCGCCTCGACATCCTCGACCCGGCGGTCCTCCGCCCGGGCCGGTTCAACCGCAAGATCCACGTCGGGCTGCCGGACGTGAAGGGTCGCTTCGCGATCCTCGAGGTCCACGCGCGGAACAAGCCGCTGTCGGGCGCGACCGACCTCGACGAGCTCGCCCGCAAGACGTACGGCTTCTCCGGCGCAATGCTCGCCGACCTCCTGAACGAGGCGGCGATCCTCGCCGCGCGGCGGGGCTCCGAGACGATCGAGCCCGAGGACCTCCACGCCGGCTGGCTGAAGGTCGCCGTCGGGACGTCGCGTCGGCGGTCGATGGACGAGCGGGAGCGCTCGATCATCGCGGCCCACGAGGTCGGCCACGCGATCTGCGGCAAGGTTCACGGCGACAAGCGGAAGGTCGAGGAGATCTCGCTCTTCGCCCACGGCGAGGCGCTTGGCGTGACGGTCAGCAGCCAGGAGGACAACGACCTCCCGTCCGAGTCCGACCTCCGGGCCCGGCTCGTCGCCCTGATGGGTGGCCGGGCCGCCGAGGAGCTCCTCTTCCATGAAGTGACGGGCGGCGCCTCGAACGACTTCGAGGCGGCGAACCGGATCGCGACGGCGATGGTCACGAAGTGGGGGATGGGCCGCGACCCCGATGCCGCCGACGGCGGGATCTCCGGTCGCGGGACGCTGTCGTTCCTCGTCCCGACCGGCGACCGCTCGCTGCCGTCGGACGTCCAGGCCGCGGCAACGCGGGCGATCCGGTCGATCCTCGACGAGGCCTACGCGGAGGCGTCGCGGACGCTCGTCGAGCATCTCGAGACGCTTCGCCGCCTGGCGGCCTACCTCGTCGAGCACGAACGGGTCGACGGCGCGACCTTCGACGAGCTGTTCGATGGCCGGCGCGAAGTCGCGAACGCGGCCGACGAGTGGCGACCCGAGCGATCCCGGCCGCGGGCCTGGGCCGACGTCGTGGACCTGGCCGGTCGACGGCTCGCCGGCGGCCTGCGCGCGGCCGTCCCGTCTCCGGCTCCGGTCGCCGCCGCGGTCGTCGTTGGCGAGGCTGCGTCCGTCCCGCCTTCGTCGGAACCGGTCGCAGCGCTCGACCCGACGCCGATCGCCGAGAGCGTCGCGACGACCCCGATCGTCGGGGAGGTTGCGGCACCCGAGGCGCCGGCCCTCGCCCCCGGCACCGTCGCTCCCGAGTCCACGACCCCGGCCACCCGGCGCCTGCCGATCCGGCGCCGCCGGCCTGGCACGGGCCGCCGCGCCCGAACGGTCGCCGCGGGCTGGTTGAACCGCGCCGAACGCTGGCTCCGGTCGGGCGAGCTGGAGGCCGACCGCTTCTGAACCGCGAGCCACCCTGGTCGTGTCGCCGACGACGCGGAGGTTGCGTGGACTGAGGGCAACGCCGGGGTGACGAGGACCGATACCCTTTCCGGGTGCCCCTCATCTCGACGCAAGCCCTGACCAAGCGCTACGGCGGCAGCGTCACCGCGCTCGATGGCCTGACGCTGGACATCGAGCCCGGGATCGTCGGCCTCGTCGGGTCGAACGGCGCGGGCAAGAGCACGCTGCTGAAGATCCTGCTCGGGCTCATCGAGCCGACGAGCGGCGCGGCGAAGGTGTTCGACCTCGACGTGGGAGCGAAGGGCGTCGAGATCCGGGAGCTCGTCGGCTACATGCCCGAGCACGACTGCCTCCCGCCGGACATGTCCGCGACGGACATCGTCTCGCACCTCGCCCGGATCTCCGGTCTGCCGCGTTCCGCTGCGCGCGAGCGGACGGCCGAGGTCCTCCGCCACGTCGGGCTGTACGAGGAGCGCTACCGCGCGATCGGCGGCTACTCGACGGGCATGAAGCAGCGGGTGAAGCTCGCCCAGGCGCTCGTCCACGACCCGCGCCTGCTGCTGCTCGACGAGCCGACGAACGGGCTCGACCCGGCCGGGCGCGACGAGATGCTCGAGCTGGTCCACCGGACCGGCACGGAGTTCGGGATCGCGGTGATCGTCGCGTCACATCTCCTCGGCGAGATCGAGCGGGTCTGCGACCACCTCGTCGCGATCGAAGGTGGGAAGCTGCTCCGGTCGGCGCCGCTCGGGGCGTTCACCGAGCGGACCGGGACGCTGGCGGTCGAGGTCGAGGAGGGCCGCGACGTCCTCGCGGAGCGGATGCGGGCGGCCGGCCTCCACACGATCGTCGACGGCTCGGCCGTCCTCATCGACCTGGTCGACGAGCGGCCGTACGACCTCGTCCGCGACACCGTCGCCGAGCTGGGGTTGCCGCTCGTGCGGCTCGAACAGCGGCGGCATCGCCTCGAGGACCTGTTCCGCGACGCCCCGCCGGGCAACGGCAACGGCGACGGGGCCGAGGCGCCACGACCCGCCGCGGCGGCTGGGGCCGCCCCTGAGCCCGCCGACTCGCCGGAGCCGCGACCATGACCGACGTGACCGTCCCGCCGCCGGGCGGCGCCCCGGCGCCCGGCGCCCCGGCCGCCCGCGCCGGGAGCATCTACGACCTCGGCTACCGGCGGTACGAGGGTCCCCGGCTCGGCCGCGGCTATGCGATCCGCTCGCTGCTCGTCGACAGCTTCCGGACGACGTACGGCCTCGGCCACGGCGGCCGGGCGAAGGTCGCACCGCTGATCTTCGGGGCGCTCGCGATCCTGCCCGCGGTGATCGTCGTCGGCGTCCTGACGCTGGCCGCGCGGATCGGGGCTCGTGAGCAGTTCGAGGCCGCGTCGCCGGTCAACTACGACACCTACTACCGGTCGATCAACGCGGTCATCGCGCTCTTCTGTGCCGCCCAGGCGCCGGAGCTCTTCTCCCGCGATCAGCGTCACGGCGTCCTCGCGCTCTACTTCGCCCGAGCGCTCCGCCGCAGCGACTACGCCCTCGCCCGCCTGGCGGGCTTCGGGCTCGCCCTCCTCCTCGTCCTCTTCCTGCCAATGGCGATCCTGCTCACCGGCCGCGTCCTGCTCTCGACGGACGTCGGCACGGCCCTCTCGCAGGACCTGCCGATCCTGCCGGCGGTCATCGCCCAGGCCGTGACGATCGCGGCCCTGTTCGGCAGCCTGTCGATGGTCGTGGCCGCGTTCACGCCGCGGCGGGCCTATGCGACGGCCGGGATCATCGCCCTGTTCGTCGTGCCCGGGCTCGTCGCGACGGCGGTCATCGGCCAGGGCTCGGGCGCGTTCGGGACGGCGCTCGTGCTGCTGAGTCCCGGGACGATCCTCGACGGCACGAGCTCGTTCTACTTCGGCAACCCGCTGCCCGACGAGTTCTTCTTCTTCGACCTCCCCACCTGGACCTTCGTCGGCGCGGCGTTCGCGGTCAGTGCGATCGCCGTGCTCATCGCCGCGCGGCGGTTCGCGAGGTATCCGACATGATCGGGCCCGACCCGTCGGCCGCCGGCGTGCCCGGCCCGACCGCGGCAGCCGCGAGCGGCCCGGTCGCCGCCGAGCCCGCGCCCCCGTCCGCGCCGGCAGCTCCGTCCGCACCGGCGCTCGTGCCCGCGCCGACGCTCGATGCCGGCGTCTCGGCGCCGCTCGTCGTCGATCGGGTCTCGCGCTGGTTCGGCAACGTCGTCGCCGTCAACGACATCAGCTTCGCGATCGGCGCCGGGATCACCGGTTTGCTGGGGCCGAACGGAGCCGGGAAGTCGACCCTCCTGCACCTCCTCTCGGGCCTCCTTCGACCGTCGTCCGGACGGGTCCTGATCGAGGGCAGCCCCGCCTGGCACGACCCGTCGATCTACGCCCGGATCGGGCTGGTCCCGGAGCGCGAGGCCGTCCATCCCTTCCTGACCGGGCGCCAGTTCGTCGAGTTCGCCGCGCGGCTCCAGCGCCTGCCCGATCCATCGGCCGCGGCCGCGCGGGCGATCGAGATCGTCGACCTGGTCGGCGCCGCCGACCGCCCGGTCGGCACCTACTCCAAGGGGATGCGGCAGCGGGCGAAGATCGCGGCCGCCCTCGTCCACGAGCCGCCGATCCTGCTCCTCGACGAGCCGTTCAACGGCATGGATCCGCGCCAGCGGCTGCACATGATGGACCTGCTCCGGACGATGGCCGCGAACGGCCGGACGATCCTGTTCAGCTCCCACATCCTCGAGGAGGTCGAGCGCCTCGCCGACGACATCCTGGTGATCTACGCGGGCCGCCTTGCGGCGTCCGGCGACTACCGGGCGATCCGCCAGCTGATGACGGACCGGCCGCACACGTTCCGGGTCCGCTCATCGGACGACCGGCGGCTCGCCGCCGCGTTCATGGCCGAGCCGGCGGTGTTCGGCACCGAGCTCCGCGACGATCGGCTGACCGTCCGCGCGTCCGAGTTCGCCGGATTCACCCGGGTCGTTGCCCGCGTCGCGCGCGACGCCGACGTCCGGCTCCTCGAGGTCGCCCCGACGGACGACTCGCTCGAGAGCGTCTTCGAGTACCTGGTGAACCGGAAGTGAGCCAGCTCGGCGTGATGACGGCGATCGGCGGCGTGACGGCGCGGGCCCTGGCCGGCCGCCGGCGGACGCTCCTGATGCTGCTCCTCGCCTTCGCCCCGGTCGTGCTCGGGATCTTCATCCGGCTGGGCAACGGCGGGCCGCGCCCGACCCGGCTCGAGCCGGCGCTCGAGGGCCTCCTCGTCACGAGCGTCATGCCCCTCGTCGCGCTCGTCCTCGGGACGGCTGCCCTCGGCTCGGAGCTGGACGACGGGACCGCCGTCCACGTCCTCACGAAGCCGATCCCGCGGTGGGCGATCATGCTGCCGAAGCTCCTCGTCGCGGGCGCTCTCTCGGCCGGGCTCCTGTTCATCTCGACGATCCTGTCCGGCATCCTGATCGGCGGCACCGGCCAGGACGAGATCGCGATCACGCTGGCCTTCGCGATCGGCGCGATCGTCGGCTCGTTCGTCTACGTCGCGATCTTCCTCGCCCTGAGCGCCGCGACGAGCCGCGGCCTGATCATCGGCCTGGGATACACGCTGCTCTGGGAGGGGTTGCTGGCCGGCGCCCTGCCGGGAACCCAGCTCCTGAGCGTGCGCGAGTACGTCCGCGGGATCGTGTCCGCGCTGGCTCCGCCCGACACGCTCGATTCGATCGTCGGCAGCCAGGGCTTTCTCTACGCGGCGATCGCGCTCGTCATCGTGATGGTCCTCGGGACGTACCGGCTCGCGGTCTACGAGGTCCGCTCGGTCGACTGAGGTCGGTCGGTCAGGCGATTGCGCCTCGCGCGCCCGCGCGCACGGGTCACCGGTCCGGCAGGACCAACGCGCCATTGCCGGACCGACCGGCCGAGCGGCACGATCTCGGTCACGATGCCCGCCGAGCTGATCATCTTCACGGCCGACTGTCGCGTCAGCGGAACGGTCCCGCTCGCCGACGACCGACTGAGCGACATGCTGAACTCCGTGCCCCGGATCGTGGTCCGCGGCGCGGAGCTCATGGACGTGCTCGCCGACGCGCCGACCGAGCACGCCGACGTGACGATCGCGACGGCCTCGATCGTGGCGGTGCTCGTCGGCGGACGCCGCGGCGTCGAGACGCGGCGCCGGCGCACGAATGCGCATCGGGTGAAGATCGGGATCGTCCGCTACGTGGTCTCGGGCTCCCTGCACATCCCCGCCGGCCGGGCCTCGAACCTCGAGTCGCGCGATCCGGCCGTGGTCCTTGCCGGCCGCGACGTCCTGGTCCCGCTGACCGGCGCGACGATCACCTACGACCGCGGTCCCGACAGCATCACCGAGTCGTTCGACACCATCCTCGTCAACCGCTCCCTGGCGACCTGGATCGAATCCGACGACGGCTCGATCGTCAACGATGGCGACCTGCTGTCCGAGCGGCCGAAGGTGTATCACGCCGCCATGGCCAAGGACTTCACCGGGGCGACGTAGGCGGATCTGCGGCTGTCGCGCATCCGCACGCCATCGCTGCGTTGGACCCTCCTCTCCTCGCCCACGGGCGTTTGAGCCCGCTCGATCCGGTGCTCGGGTCCGCATTGCGCTGGCGCACGCCTGCGCGACGAACGCAGTCACGGCCGTCGCCGGCGCCTGGCCAGCCTCGCCCAATCGCGACGATCGCAGATGGCGCAGCCCGGGCGCGACGAACGCCGTCGGCTACTCCGCGAGCGGCACTCCCAGGACGCTGAAGCCGCCGTCGACGTAGATGACCTCGCCGGTCACCGCCGATGACAGGTCGGACGCGAGGTAGACCGCGGTCCGCCCGACGTCCTCGATCGTGATGTTGGATCGCAGCGGCGCCACGTCGGCGAACTCGCCGTACATCTTCTTGAACCCGCCGATGCCGGCCGCGGCCAGCGTCCGGACCGGCCCGGCACTGATCGCGTTGACCCGGATCCCGTTCGGTCCGAGGTCGGCCGCGAGATAGCGGACGGACGCCTCGAGCGAGGCCTTCGCGACGCCCATCACGTTGTAGTTCGCGACGACCTTCTCGGCACCGTAGTAGGTGAGCGTGAGGATCGACGAGCCCCGATGGAGGAGCGGCAGGCCGGCCCGGGTCAGCCCGACCAGGGAGTAGGCCGACACGTCCTGGGCGAGGGCGAACCCGTCGCGCGACGTGTCGACGAACCGGCCGGTGAGGTCCTCGCGCTTCGCGAACGCGAGGGCGTGGACGAGAACGTCCAGCCCGTCGTGGGTCTCGCCCCAGCGCGCGAACACGCGGGAGATGTCGTCGTCGTCCTGGACGTCGCACGGTTCGACGAACGTGGACCCGATCGACTCCGCGAGCGGGCGGACGCGCTTGCCGATCAGCGACTCGATCGACGAGAAGCCGACCTCGGCGCCCTCGTCGTGGAGGGCCCGGGCGATGCCCCAGGCGATGGAATGGTCGTTCGCCACCCCGAAGATCAGCGCCCGCTTGCCCTCGAGCAGTCCCATGCCGTTCCTCCGCTGGCCGCCGGTCCGCGGCGCCTTCGCCGAGGATAGCCGCGTCCCGCCGGGCGCTGGCGGGTCCGGCGCCCGGCTACTGCGGCTGGGTCACCCGCACGTCGTCGAACGCCGCCTCCACGATCCCGTTCGTGCCCGCGTCGGTCGCGGAGAACCGGAACCGGACCTGCCTGCCGGCCCACGCCGTCAGGTCGATCGTCGACGTTCGCCACCAGGCGTTCCGCTCGATCGGGGCGCCCTGGGCGAGGACGACGGTCTGGGCCGTGCCGGCGGCGACGTCGAGGACCTCGACCCGGAACTGGTCGGCGGCGCTCGAGGTCCGGTCGTACGCGAAGCTCCACTTGAACTGGAGCTTCTGGTGGGCCGTCGACGGCAGCTGGACCAGCGGCGACGTCACCGTCGTTCGCCCGCCGTCGAGGTCGTTCGAGGCCGGCGTGGCCCCGGCGGCGGTTCCCGTGACGAACGCGAAGCGGCCGGAGGGCGTCCCGTCGGCCTGCTTGCGACCGGCGGCGGTCGTCGTCGGTGCGGGGTTGCCGCGCTGCCACGTCCCGGCGGTCGCCGTGTCGGTGCCGGCCAGGTTGATCTTCCAGGACTTGTTGATCTCGAGGTCGTCGTCGAACGCGCCGCAGCGGGCGATCCGCGCCGCCGTCCCGAGGACCGCCAGCGGGCACGCCGCGCGCTCGATCAGGTAGAGGACGGCCTCCTTGTTGCGGCCCGTCTCGGAGGCGATCAACGAGTCGTCCGGGTAGTCCCTGATCGACATCTCGAAGGTGTAGGCGAAGATCCGGTAGACCCCGTACTCGAAGTCGCGGGTCGTCCCGGACGTCAGATACAGGTCGCTCGCCTGCTCCGGCTTGTAGCGGCTGGTCGACGCCATGTGGCGGCCGATGAGCGCGAGCGCCTTCTGGTCGTCGACGGTCATGTCGCCGGGGACGTTCACGTAGGTGTAGCCGTACGGCCACATCACGAGCCTGCCGGATTCGTGGAACGTGATCGCGGTCCGGATCTGCTGCTGGCCGTTGACGACCCGGCCCGCGACGAAGTCCCGGACGTTCCGGGCCTCGGGCGTCGAGAAGGCGGTCGGGCCCATGTACGTGATCGCCCGCGGGTTCCGGCTGGTCCGGCCCTCGGCGATGCCCCAGCGATAGCCGAAGTTCCGGTTCACGTCGGTGCCGATCGCGGTCGTGCCCTTGTTCGGCTGGCGGTTCTTCCGCCAGAAGTGGAACCTGCCGCCGGCGATGTCGTACTCGGCGCCGTCGGGGTTGACCGCCGGGATCACCCAGACCTCGCGGCTGTTCACGATGTTCGTGATCCGGGTGTCCTTGCCGTAGCCGTCGGCGAGCCAGTGGATGATGTGGAGCGTCATCTCCAGGCCCATGTGCTCGTCCGAGTGGGTGAGCCCGTCGAACAGGACCTCGGGCTCGCTCTCGTCGACGTTCACGTTGTCGGAGATCTTCACCGCGTACATCGTCCGGCCCTGGTAGCTCTTGCCGATCGCGATGCGCTTGACGATCGCGGGGTGGGCCGCCGCGACGGCGGCCGTGTCGGCGACCATCTCGGCGTAGGTGTGGTACCCCTCCCAGCCCTTCGGGAAGTCGGCGGCGGCGGCCGACGCGGGGCCGGCGGCGGCCGCCGGGAGGAGGAGGGCCAGGCCGAGGAGGCCGGCACCGACACGGGCGCGGATCGGTCGGATCATGCCCTTCAGGATCGCCGGTGCCGTCAACCGCGCCAACCCGCCGAACGGACCGTGGACCCGGGACCGGCGGTCGGCCCGCCGGAAACGGCCCGGCCCGGAGCGGCCTGCGTGTCGATTTGTCGATCCGCGCGGGACCGCTCGTCGTCCCTGCGTCAGGCTGGACATTGATCACACGGAAGGAGCGTCATGAAATACCTGCTGCTGGTCTGCTGGGACAGCGACTCGATGAACGGCCAGACCGAGCCGGATCCGGCAACCCGCGCCGCCCAGGCCGAGGAGCCGTTCCCGTGGGTCGACGACCTGCGGGCCCAGGGCATCTGGCAGATCGGCGACCAGCTCGCGCCGCCACGCCGGGCCCGGAGCGTCCGCGTCCGGGAGGGCCGCCGGCATGTCACGGACGGACCGTTTGCGGAGACGAAGGAGGCGATCGGCGGCTTTGACCTGCTCGAGTGCGACAGCATCGAGCAGGCGATCGAGATCGCGGCGAGCCACCCACTGGCAAGCGTCGGGACGATCGAGGTGCGTCCGCTCTGGGGGAGCTGACGCCGGGGGCGGCGTGCCCGGCGAGCCGATCCGGCCGGGCCCCGCGCCCGCGCTAGACTGGCCGCAACGTTCGCCACCCACGCGGCGGCCCCGGCCGCCGGCGCCGATCCTGAGGTTCCCGCCCGATGACCACCGAGTCGCAGCCGCGTCTCAAGATCACCTACGCGACGCTCCGCGCGGACAACGAGCAGCTCCACCGCGAGTACGAGGCGGGACTCGCCGAGGCGAAGACGCTCCTTGATGGCCACCACCGCTACCTCGTCGGCGGCCGCGAGCGCGACGGCCAGGGCGAGTTCACCGTCCGCAGCCCCATCGATCGCGACATCGTCCTCGGCCACTTCGCGACCGGAGCCCGCGGGGACGTGCAGGACGCGATCGCGGCCGCGCGCAAGGCGCAGCCCGCCTGGTTCGCCCTTGGCTGGGAGAAGCGGATCGAGATCCTGAAGCGGGCCGCAGAGCTGATCAGCGAGCGCCAGATGGTCTACGGCGGCCTGATGGCGATCGAGGTCGGGAAGACCCGGATCGAGGCCCTCGGCGAGGTCGAGGAGGCGGCCGACCTGATCCGCTACTACGCGAAGACGGCCGAGGACAACCAGTTCTACGAGCACCCGATGGACAGCCTCGGCGACCCGGCCGTCCACACGAAGTCGATCCTCCGGCCCCATGGCGTGTTCGCCGTGATCAGCCCGTTCAACTTCCCGATGGCCCTGTCG
>DATBGP010000241.1:0-1954 GCA_036557925.1 Candidatus Limnocylindrales bacterium
GGGGTTCGCGCTCTTCGCCGACCTGACGACGCCCCAGCTCCAGCGGATCGCCCACATGTTCGAGGAGGAGGTCCACCCCAAGGGGACCCGGATCCTCCGCCAGGGGCTGTCCGGCTCGGCCTTCTACGTGATCCTCGACGGCGAGGCCGACGTCGTGATCGACGGCCAGGAGCGGGCGGTCCTCGGCCGGGGTGACTTCTTCGGCGAGGTCTCGATCCTCCTCGGCGAGGCGCCCGGCGCCGACATCGTGGCGTCGCGCGACATGCGGACCCTCGTCCTGCCCGGTTCGGCCGTTCGGGACGTCCTCCTCGACAACCCCACGGTGATGTACCGGATGCTCCAGGCGCAGTCGCGCCGCCTGCGGAACGCGAACCGGTGGCGGAGCTGACCGCCCCGGGCGATCGCGACGCCGACCGACCGTTCCCTCCCGGCGACTACCCGGTCGTCGTCGTCGGCAGCGGTCCCGGTGCGATCCAGGTCTCGTACGCGCTGCGGCGTCTCGGGATCGACCACGCGGTGATCTCGGCCGATCCGGCGCCGGGCGGGATGTTCCGGCGCTGGCCGTTCTTCCAGCGCCTCCTGTCGTGGACGAAGCCGTACGCCCCGGTCGATCGCGAGAGCCGGGCGTACGAGCGCTACGACTGGAACAGCCTGCTCGCCGACGACGCCGAGCATCGGGCCCTGATGCCCGGGTTCATGGACGGCTCGTCGTACTTCCCGTCGCGGCCCGAGATGGAGCGGAACCTCGCGACGTTCGCGGACTCCACCGCGACCCGGATCCGGTACGACACCCGCTGGACGGCGACGCGCCGGGAGGAGGGTGCGGACGGCCCGCGATTCGTCCTCGAGACGACCGACGGCGAGTACCGCTCCCGCGTCGCGATCTTCGCGGTCGGGGTGGCCCAGCCGTACTCGCCGTCGACGCCCGGGATCGAGCTGGCTGCCCACTACGCCGACACGCGGCCGGCCGAGACCTACGCCGGGCGGCGGGTCTTCATCATGGGCAAGCAGAACTCGGGGTTCGAGCTCGCGTCCGGGCTCCTGCCGTGGGCCCGCCGGATCGTCCTCGCCTCGCCGTCGCCGGCGAAGCTCTCGGTGAACACCAAGTCCCTCGTCGGGGTCCGGGCGCGCTACGTCCAGCCGTTCGAGGACTACGTGCTCGGCGGCGGGGTCACGATCCTCGACGCGTCGATCGGGTCGATCGAGCGGGCGGGGGAGGGGTACCTGGTCCGCGTCCGGCCGTCCGCCGGCGGCGAGGAGGTGGCGATCGAGGCGGACGAGGTGATCTCGGCCACCGGGTTCGTCGCGCCGCTGCTGGACCTGCCGGATCTCGGCGTGACGACGTTCGGCCAGAGCCGGCTGCCGGCCCAGACGCCGTACTGGGAGAGCGCGTCGGTGCCCGGGATCTTCTTCGCCGGGACGATCGGGCAGGGCGCGGCCGGGCTGAAGAAGCACGGCATGCCGGCGAACTCCGGCGCGGTCCATGGGGCCCGCTACAACGCGCGGGTCCTGGCCGGCCACGTGGCACGGACGGTGTTCGCGCGGGACCCGGACCGCCCCTCGATCGCGGCGGAGGACCTCGTCGACCGGATCCAGACGGAGCTCGCGATGGCGCCGGAGCTGTGGCATCAGCGCGCCTATCTCGCCCGGGTGATCTCGCTGGATCCCTCGGAAGGCCCGCGGGACGAGGGCATCGTGCCGCTCGCGGCGTTCGTGGACGGCCTGGGCGACGACGGCTCGGTGGACGCGCTCGCCATCACGCTCGAGGCCGATGGGACCGGATCGCTGTACCCGGTCCTCTACCTGCGCCGCGACGGGCGGATCGACGAGCGGCCGATCGACCCCGACCCCCTGCTCCGGTTCGAGACGCCCGAGGTGCGCGCCCGGGTCACCGAGATCGTCGAGGAGGCGCGGGCCGCGGCGGTCTGACCCGCGCCCTCTGCGGGTGGCTCGC
>DATBGP010000242.1:0-1515 GCA_036557925.1 Candidatus Limnocylindrales bacterium
ACGCGGCCCTCCGGGCGATCCCGAACCTCTGGTTCGTCCGGCCGGGCGATGCGAACGAGGCATCCGCCGCCTGGGCGCTGGCGGTGGAGCGTCACACGGACGATCCATCCGGCCCGGTCGCCCTGTCGCTGACCCGGCAGAAGCTGCCGACGCTCGCGGGCACGGCCGAGCTCGCGCGCGAGGGCCTGCGACGCGGCGGCTACGTCCTCCGCGACGCCGAAGGCGGCAGGCCGGACCTCATTCTCATCGCGACCGGCTCGGAGCTGCAGCTCGCGTTCGGCGCGGCGGAGGAGCTGGCGAAGGAGGGCGTCCACGCCCGCGTCGTCTCGCTTCCCTGCTGGGAGCGGTTCGAGGCGCAGGACCAGGCGTACCGCGACTCCGTCCTCCCGCCGGAGGTGCGCGCGCGGGTGTCCGTCGAGGCCGGCGTCTCGCTCGGCTGGGACCGCTGGGTCGGACCGGACGGCGCGATCGTCGGGCTGGACCACTTCGGCGCGAGCGCGCCGGCCGGCACGATCTTCGAGAAGTTCGGCTTCACCGTGGATCGCGTGGTGGCGGTCGCGAAGGGCGTCCTCGACGGCTCCGTCCGCGGGCCGCAGCCGACGCTCGAACCGGGCCATCTGCCCGCGCCGCGCGGCGGTCACCCGACGCTCGAGCAGGGCGACTCCGGCGTGAACCGGACCTCCTCCACCGATCCCGGCCACAGCTGATCGGGCCGTGAGGGTCGCCTTCGCCGCGGACCATGCCGGGGCCGCGCTCAAGGACGAGATGCGTCGCCGGCTGGACGCGGCGGGCCTCGGCCACGAGACGATCGATCTCGGCGGAGACGGCTCCGACCCGAACGACGACTACCCCGACTTCGCCGCGAAGCTCGGCTACGCGATCCGCGACGGCGCGGCCGATCGCGGCGTGCTGATCTGCGGATCCGGCGTGGGCGCGAGCGTCGCGGCGAACAAGATCCGCGGCGTCCGGACCGCGGTCTGCCACGACACCTACTCCGCCCACCAGGGCGTCCAGCACGACGACATGAACGTCATCACCCTCGGCTCCCGGGTCATCGGCCCGGAGCCGGCGTGGGAATGCATTGTCGCCTTCCTCGGCGCGACCTTCAGCGGCGAGCCCCGTCACCGTCGCCGGCTCGACAAGGTCCTCGCGATCGAGGCCGAGGGCTGACGGCAGACTCGCCGCGACGGCGGCGGCGGACCACGCGAGGCCGGCGACCGTCCTCTTCGACTGTCACGACACGTTAACGACCACAACCCCGCGACCGGTCTACCATGCGAGCCGATGACCGATTCCGCCGCGTCTCCCGCGATCTCCCGGACCCGTCTCTCGCTCGGGGCGGGCCAGGCGGCGTACGACGAGGCGGTGGAGCGCGCCCGGAGCGAGCACTGGGCTCGGCGCATGTACGACCACGACCCGAGCCTCTGGTCGGCGAACGAGCGCGTCCAGGCGGCCATCTCCGAACGCCTCGGCTGGCTCGACAGCCCGGTCCACTTCGCCGACCAGGTCGGCGCC
>DATBGP010000243.1:0-5806 GCA_036557925.1 Candidatus Limnocylindrales bacterium
AAGGGCACGATCATCGCGGTCTTCCGCGGCGGGCCCGGCGTCGACGCCCGATCGGACGCCTACGAGGCCGACGTCACCGCCTCGCTGCGGCGGCTGGCCGCCGACCCGCGCGTCTCGAGCGTGGTCGGCTGGACGCAGACCCACGACGCCCGCTTCGTCAGCACCGACGGCGCCTCGACCTACGTCGTCGTCAATCTCGCGATCTCCGACGAGCAGGCGACCGACGACCTGGCCGACCTCCGGGGGCTCATCGATGCCCCGGCGAACCAGACGATCCAGCTCACGGGCGTCGCCCCGGTGACGGTCGACCAGGCTCACCAGTCCGAGAAGGAGCTCGTCCAGGCCGAGACGGTCTCGTTCCCGTTCGCGGCACTCATCCTGGTTCTCGTCTTCGCCTCGCTCATCGCGGCCGGGATGCCGCTCCTCGTCGCGGCCCTGGCGATCCCCACCGCCCTCGCGGGCGTCTACCTCGTCGCCCAGGTGACCGAGCTCTCGATCTACGTCCAGAACATCGCGACGATGCTCGGCCTGGCCCTCGCGATCGACTACTCCCTCTTCATGGTCAGCCGCTTCCGCGAGGAGCTGCGCAAGGGGCGGGACGTCGGGGCCGCCGTGGAGGTCACCGTCGCCACGAGCGGCAAGGCCGTGACGTTCTCCGGCCTCGCCGTCGCGATCGGCCTGTCGGGCCTGCTCCTCTTCGAGCCCTCCGCGCTCCGCTCCTTCGGCATCGGCGGCTCGATCGTCGTCGGCGCCTCGGTCCTCTACGCCCTGACGTTCCTGCCCGCCGTCCTCGGGATGTTGGGACCGCGCGTGAATGCGGGCGGCACCGCCGCCCTGCGCGACCGGATCCGGCACCTGTTCGGCCGGCCGGTCGGCGCCGCCGCCGCCGTCGCCCGCGAGTCCCGCTGGGAGAAGATGGCCCACTGGGTGATGGCCCGGCCGATCATGGTCCTGATCCCGACGCTCGCCTTCCTGCTCCTCTTGGGCACGCCGTTCCTGCGCCTCAGCCAGGGCGTCCCGGACGCGTCCGTCCTGCCGGCCGGCATCGAGAGCCGCGAGGCCTCGGTCGCGCTCGCGAACGACTTCCGGCCCGGCGAGACCTCTCCGATCGTGATCCTCGCCGACGTCGACGGCTCGCCGACCGACGCCGCGAACATCCAGCGGGTCCTCGACTACGCCGCGAAGGTCGACGCCGTCGACGGCATCGACCGGGTCGAGGGCCCCTTCGCCGGCCTCAAGGACCCCGCCACGGGACAGGCGCTCGACGCCGCCGGCATCGCCGCGCTGTTCGCGACGCCGCGCGACCAGCTGCCCCCGCAGCTCGCCGCCGGCCTCGAGCAGCTCGGGCGGACCTACATCCACGGCTCCACGGTCCGCCTGGACGCGATCAGCCCGCTGGCGCCCGTGAGCCCGGCCGGCACGGCGGTGATCCCGGCCGTCCGCGCGGTCCAGGTCGACGGCGTCACGGCACAGGTCGGCGGCATCGCGGCCCAGGGCCGGGATTTCATGACCAGCCAGGCCGAGACGATCCCCTTCGCGATCGCGCTGACCCTCGGGGCGAGCGCGGTGATCCTGTTCCTCCTGTTCGGCTCGGTCGTGATCCCGATCAAGGCCGTCCTGATGACCCTCCTCTCGATCACGGCCTCCTTCGGGGCCCTGGTCTGGATCTTCCAGGACGGCAACCTGTCGGGCGTCCTCGGCTTCACCTCGCCCGGGTTCACGATCGCGGGCAACCCGATCATCATGTTCAGCGTTCTCTTCGGCCTCTCGATGGACTACGAGGTCCTGCTGCTCTCGCGGATCCAGGAGGCCTATCGCCGAACGGGCGACAACACGAGCTCGGTGGCCGAGGGCCTGTCGAAGACGGCCGGCGTGATCACGGGCGCGGCGCTGATCATGGTCTCGGTGTTCTCGGCCTTCGCCCTCGCCGAGTCGATCACGATCAAGAGCATCGGCGTCGGGATGGCGATCGCCGTCCTCATCGACGCGACGATCGTCCGGATCCTCCTCGTCCCCGCGACGATGCGGCTGCTGGGCCGCTGGAACTGGTGGGCGCCCGGACCGCTCGGCCGGGTCGCCGACCGGCTCGGCTTCAGCCACGTCGCGGACGAGCCCGAGGTGCCGATCGACGGCCCGATCGCCCCCGGCCGGACCGCCGCCGAGCCCGCCGGGTCGTAGACTCGCCTCCGGGACGTGAGCGCATCGCGTCCCGAGGCCCACGACCGGAGGGAGCAGCCGCGCCATGAGCGACCGACAGGTTTCGTCGCCGGAGACGATCCGCGTCTACGGCTGGTCCTGGGGACCGGACGAGCAGCGCCGTCCGGGGCTGCCCTGGATCGGCGTCTTCCTCATCGTGTTCGGCGGGCTGCTGCTGATCCAGTCGACGCTGCCCGAGTACAAGAGCCTCGGCAACGTCCTGATCCTGGCCGCGGGCGTGGCGTCGCTCGTGTCGTGGGTGGTCCGGCGGGGGACCGTCGCGCTGTACGCCGGGGCGTTCCTCACGGCCCTGGCGCTGCCCGGGACGATCGAGGCGCTCGGCACGGACCTCGGGCCGGGCTGGGGCACGTTCTGCTTCGCGCTCGCGTTCTTCTTCGTCGCCGCCGTCCGCTGGGCGCGGGGCGGCGGCGTCGGCTGGCAGGCGCTGTACGGGGCGATCCTCGCGGTCATCGGCCTCTCGGAGATCGTCCAGCCCGACCTGGCCGGGATCGCCTGGCCGCTGATCCTCGTGGCGATCGGGTTGCTGCTCGTCTTCCGCGGCTCGAGCCGGGGCTCCAGCCGATCCTGAGGCCGTCGGCGGCGCCCCCGGCGGAGCGCCGGGTCAGGCGGGACGACTCCCCGACCGCGTCTCGGCGGCCGCCCCGGCTGCGACGTCGCCGAGCGGCGAGGACGCGATCCGCGACGGCCGGAGCGTCGCCGTCATCCGCGCGTCGACCGGCGTGCCATCGGGTCGCCGGCTGACGATCGCGATCGTCGTCCCGACGGCGCCGGCCGGGGCGGCGACGATGTCGGTCCCGACGACCTCCCGGTAGACCTCGACGACCGCCGGATCGAACTGCCGGGCCGACCCGCGCTGGATCTCCGCCCAGGCCTCGTCGAGCGACATCGCCCGGTGGTACGGCCGGTCGTTCGTCATCGCGCTGATCGCGTCGGCGATCGCGATGATCCGGGCGCCGAGCGGGATCGAGTCGCCGACCAAATGGTCGGGATAGCCGAGCCCGTCGTAGCGCTCGTGGTGATGCCGGACGACTGCCGCGATCCCGGCCATCGCCACGTGGGTCGAGACGATGTCGCCGCCGATCTCCGCATGGCGCTGCATCTCCGCGTACTCGTCGTCGGTCAGCCGGTCGGCCTTCAGGAGCAGCCGGTCCGCGATCGCGATCTTGCCGACGTCGTGCAGGTAGCCCCCGATCCGGATCGTCGTCCGCTCCTGCTCGGAGCAGCCCATGAGCGCCGCGACCCGCTCCCCCATCCAGCCGAGCTGCTGGCAGTGCTCGCCGGTCTCGAGATCGCGGGCCTCGATCGCCGCGGTGAGGGCAAGGGCGACCCCGTCGAGGATCGGCGTCATGAACCGGTACTGGAGCGCGTCGTGGCGCACCCTCGACCGTTCGAGGGCGGCACGGACCTCGTTGCGGAACTCCTCGCCGGTGAACGGCTTCAGGAGCATTCCCGTCGCGCCCTCGCGGAGCAGGCGGATCGCGCTGTCGACGGACGCGTGGCCGGTGGCGACGAGGATCGGGACGGCCGGGTCGCGGGCGCGGATCTCGGCGAGCAGGTCATGGCCGTCCATCCGCGGCATCCGGATGTCGGTGATCACGAGGTCGAAGCGGTCGTTGGCGAAGGCGACGAGGGCTTCGCGCGGGCTCCCGACCGCCCGGACGTAGGCGTTCTGCGTCTCGAGCAGGCGCGTCATCAGACCGAGGACGAGGGGCTCATCGTCGACGCACAGCACGCGCGGTCCGGGCTCGCGGCCGCCGAGACCGCCCGAGGGAGGGGCGTGACTCACCCGTGGATGGTGCCACCGGATGGCAAGTCCCGCGATGGCGCGGACCGGTCGAACGGTCTGTCGGGGACGACCCTCAGCGGGACGGTGCCGGCGCCGCGGTCCCCGTCGACACCGCCCCGGCGACGACGTCGGCGATCCGCTCCAGCTCGGCGTCGGTGACCACGAACGGGGGGCCGAGCAGGATCGTGTCGCCGTCCACGCCGTTCGCGTTGCCCGTCCCCGAGTACACGAGGACGCCGCCGTCCCGGGCGGCGCGGACGACCCGCTCGGTCACGCGGTCCGCGCGAGGGAACGCCCGGCGCGTCTCGCGATCGGCGACCAGCTCCACGCCGACCAGCAGGCCGCGGCCGCGGATCTCGCCGAGGTGCGGATGCGGCGCCAGTCGCTCGTGGAGGAGATCGGCGAGTCGCTCGCCCTTCGTCCGGCTCGCGGCGACCAGGTTCTCCTCCTGGAGGATCCGGAGCACCTCGCGGGCGACCGTCGCGCCACCGGGTGCGTGGGAGTACGTGAAGCCGTGGACGAAGCCGCCGGCCCCGACGACCGCGTCGTGGATCGCGCCGGACGCGGCGACGAACCCGAACGGCCAGTAGCCGGACGTCGCGCCCTTCGCCGCGACGAGGAGGTCCGCGCGGACGCCCCAGTGGTCCAGCCCGAACCATTCGCCGGTCCGGCCGAACCCGGTCATCACCTCGTCGGCGATCAGGAGCACGCCGTGGCGCCGGCAGACCTCGGCGATCCGCGGCCAGTAGTCGTCCGGCGGCACGGCCGCCGCGAGGGTCGCCCCGACGATCGGCTCCGCGACGAAGGCGGCCACGGTTCCCGGGCCGGCCTCCTCGATCGCGCGCTCCAGCTCCATGGCGAGGGCCTCGCCGCTCGCCAGCGCGTGGGCGCCCGGATCGCCGTCGCGGAACGGATAGGCGGCCGAGACATGTCGGAACCGGCCGAGCCAGCCCTCGTATGGACGGCGGAGCGGCGCGCGGCCGCCCAGGTCCAGGGCCCCGAGCGTGTTGCCGTGATAGCTCCCCCAACGGGAGATGACGATCCAGCGATCCGCTTCGCCGCGTGCGAGGTGGTAGGCGCGAGCGAGCTTCAGGGCCGTCTCGATCGCCTCGGAGCCGCCGCTGACGGGGTAGATCGCCGGATCGTCGACGGGGAGGTGCTGGGCGATCTCGGCCGCGTAGGCCTCGAGTGGCTCGGTGGTGAACGTGGAGCCGTGGGCGTAGGCGAGGCGCTCCAGCTGTTCCCCGAGGACCCGGGCGATCGACGAGCGACCGTGGCCGACGTTGACGACGATCGCGCCGCCAGCGGCGTCCAGGTACTCGCGCCCGGCCGCGTCGCGAATCGTCGCGCCGCGGGCCTCGACCGCGACGGGCAGGTCCGGGTCGAGCGAGCGACGGAAGACGCGGCCGGTCATCGCGACGGAGTGTACGGGCGGTCGTTCGCGAGTCGCCAACGGCCGGGCAGCCGACCCCGACGTCACGCATCGACACCGCACCGCACAATGAGCGACGTGGGGACCCTGACGTCGGCTGCCGACGCTCCCGATCTCGCCCGCGACGAGCCCGAGGCGTACATCGCCCGCGATCGCCGCTGGGCCCTCTCGACCCACCGCGAGATGCCCGATCGCGTCGGGGGCGCGGCTCTCTTCGCCGACATCTCGGGCTTCACTCCGCTGACGGAGGCCCTTGCCACCGAGCTCGGCCCGGAGCGCGGCGCCGAGGAGCTGACCGCCAACCTCGGCCGGGTCTTCCACGCGGTCATCGACGAGCTCGATCGCCGCGGCGGCGACGTCATCTACTTCTC
>DATBGP010000244.1:0-4938 GCA_036557925.1 Candidatus Limnocylindrales bacterium
GGGGAGCGGCGACCTACCGCTTCGAGCCGGACCGATCGGCGGCCGCGGGGCTCCGACCCGGGGACCTGCCGCCGGATTGGCCGGACGACACCGCGGCGATCCACGTGGGGACCCTCGGGCTCGTCCTCGAGCCGACCGCCACGACCCTGGCGCGCTGGGCGGCCACGGCCCCGCCGGAGGTCCTCGTGATGCTGGATCCGAACCTCCGCCCCAAGGCGATCCCCGACGCCTTCGCCTATCGCCGGCGTCTCGCGGCGGTGCTCGCCCGCGCCGACGTCGTCAAGGCCAGCGTCGAGGACCTGGCATGGCTCGCCCCCGCGGCAACCCCGATGGACGCCGCCCGCGATCTGCTGGACGCCGGCCCGCGCGCGATCCTCGTCACGAGCGGCCCGGAGCCGGTCCGGATCGTCACGCCGGGCTCGACGGTCGACGTTCCCGTCCCGGACGTGCCGATCGTCGACACCGTCGGCGCCGGCGACGCGTTCGGGGCCGGCTTCCTCGCCGCCTGGATCGGGGCGCGACTCGGCCGGCAGGACCTGGTCGACACCGGCGCCCTGGACCGGGCCGTTCGCCGCGCGGTGGACGTGGCCGCGTGGACGGTGGGTCGCGCCGGGGCCGATCCGCCGCGGGCCGCCGACCTCGGTCGCGGCTGACCCGCGGCCTCGGTCGTCAGGCGCGCGAGGCCTCGCTGTCGACCGGCTTCGGGCGTGGCGCGGAGCGCCGGTCGCCCCAGACGAACAGGATCAGCACCGGGATCAAATAGGCGAAGTAGGCGATCACCTCGAGCGGCGTCGGCGTGGCCCGATAGCCGAGCAGACCCGCCAGGACGCTCCCGAGCGCGCTCGTCTCGGGCAGGACGCCGCTGAGATCCCAGACCGCGCCGGTGTTCGCGATCAGGCCGGCCTCCCCGAACTCGCCGACCGCGAAGGCGCAGAGACCGGCGGCGACGAAGATCAACAGCGTCCCGGTGATCGTGAAGAAGCGCCGCAGGTCGATCCGGACGCCGGCGACGAAGATCGCCCAGCCGATGAGCACCGCGACGGCCAGGCCCAGGATCGCCCCGATCGTGGGACCCGGGCCCGCCTGGGACGCCGAGAACACGACGGCCATGAACAGCACGGTCTCGATGCCCTCGCGGAAGACGGCCACGAACGCGAGGCCGACGAGGGCGGCCACCGAGCCTTTCGCGAGGGCGAGATCGACGCCGTGCTCCAGCTCGCCCTTCATCGCCCGGCCTTGCCGGCGCATCCAGAAGAGCATCCAGGTCAGGATCGCGACCGCGATCAGGGCGGTGATCCCCTCGATCGATTCCTGGACGACGAGCGGCAGCCGCTCGATGGTGGAGACCACGACGAGCCCGATGAGGATGGACAGCCCGACCGCCACGCCGACGCCGATCCAGACCCGGGGGAGCGCGTCGCGGCGACCGATCCGGACGACGTAGGCGGCGACGATGCCGACGATCAGGGCGGCCTCGAGGCCCTCGCGGAGCGTGATGAGGAAGGCGGGGATCACGCGACGTCTCCAGCTCGAATTCGGGGCTCAACGCGCCTTGGGACAAGGATGCAAGCGCACTTGACGGTCGATCGCAACCCACCTTAGCATCTCGACACCGGGCCCGCAGATCACCCGGCCGCTCGCGCCGCGGCACGCGGCCATCCCGAGGGACCTTCGCCGCATGACGACTCGCTCCCGCCGACCCGTCGCCGTCGTCATGGCTGCCGCCAGCCTGAGCCTGGTCGCCGCCTGCAGCGGATCCCCGGCCGCCTCCACGAGCGGCGCCGAAGCGAGGATTCCCGTCACCGTCACGGCCGACGGCTGCACGCCCTCGTCGCTGAGCGCGGCGGCGGGTCGGGTGGTCTTCGAGGTGACGAACAGCGGGCCCGACGCCGGCGAGTTCGAGATCCTGTCGGGCACCCGCGTCGTCGACGAGGTGGAGAACATCGTCCCCGGGTTCGTCGTGAACTTCGCGACCCGGCTCGACGGCGGCGACTACGAGCTGATCTGCTACGCGCTCCAGTCGCCGCGCGGCAAGCTCGCGGTGTCCGGCGGCGCCGCGCCGCAGCCCTCGACCTCGGTCGTGGACGCGGCGACGCTCACGGGCTACCAGGACGCCTACGAGGCCTATGTTCGCGATCAGGCCGCCGAGCTCGGCAAGAGCCTCGCGCCGTTCGTCAGCGCCGTCGAGGCGGGCAACCTCGACGCGGCGAAGGCCGCGTACGCGCCGTCGCGGCCGGCCTGGGAACGGATCGAGCCGGTCGCGGAGCTGTTCTCGGACCTCGACACGCGGATGGACGCTCGCGAGGAGGACTTCGCCGGCGGCGTCGACGACCCCGAGTTCCTCGGCTGGCACCGACTCGAGAAGGGCCTCTGGAAGGATGGCTCGACCGCCGGGCTCGCGCCGATCGCGAAGGGCCTCGGAGACGACGCGACGGAGCTCGAGAAGCGCCTCGCGACGCTCGACATCGAGCCCCGGGTGATGGCCCGCGGCGCGGGCGAGCTCATCGAGGAGGTCGCCCAGTCGAAGCTGACCGGCGAGGAGGACCGCTACTCGGGCGCGGACCTCTGGTCGATCGCGGGCAACGTCGACGGCTCGAAGAAGATCGTCGACATCCTCCGACCCACGCTCCAGCAGCTCGACGCGACCTATCTCGGCGGCGTCGATGCGGCGTACGGGGCCGTCGACGAGATCATCGCGAAGTACGCCCAGGGGTCGGGCTACCAGCCGTTCTCCGCGGTCTCGAAGGCGGACCTGACCGCCCTCCAGGCCCGGATGGCGAAGCTCTCGGAGGTCCTCGCGGAGCTGCCGGGCAAGCTCGGCCTGGAGGCCTGATCGCCAGCCGATGCCCGACATCCTCGGCGAACCGCCCGTCGCGTCCCGCACCCCGGCCCTGAGCCGGCGGCGGTTCCTCGTCGCGGCCGCGGGCGCGGGCGCCGCGGCCGTCGCGGGCAGTGTCGGCGGCGTCCTGATCGCGACGGCGGAGGCGCCGACCACGCCGACGGAGGTCCCGGGCGGCTCGCGCCCGTCGGTCGTCCCGTTCGAGGGCGCCCACCAGGCCGGGATCCTCCGGCCCGCGGTGCCCCAGGCGGCCTCGCTCTTCGCCGCCTTCGACGTCACCGCCCCCACCCGCGACGCCCTCGCCGCGGCGATGGCCGAGCTGACGAGCCGGATCCGGACGCTGGCCTCGGCGTGGTCGCCCGACGTCGGAGATCCGCTCTACCCGCCGCCCGAGAGCGGGATCCTCGGCGCGACGACCGGGCCGGCCGATCTCACGGTCACCGTCTCGGTGGGGGACTCGCTCTTCGACGGCCGGTTCGGGCTCGCCGCTCGGAAGCCCCGCCAGCTCGCCCGGATGCCGAAGTTCCCGAACGACGTCATCGATCCGAAGCTCAGCCACGGCGATGTGCTCGTCCAGATCTGCGCGGTGGACCAGGAGGCCTGCATCCACGCCCTGCGTTACCTCCAGCTCGGCGTCCGCGACGCGCTCCGGCTCCGCTGGATGATCGACGGCTTCAGCCGCCCCGACCCGAACCCCACGCCCGGCCACACGACGACCCGCAACCTGCTCGGCTTCAAGGACGGCACCGCCAACCCGCCGATGGCCGGCGACGAGCGGCTGGCCGACGACCTGCTCTGGGTCGGGTCCGGCGACGGCGAGCCGGGCTGGGCCGTCGGCGGCAGCTACCTGGTCGTCCGGCCGATCCGGATGTTCGTCGAGCGCTGGGACCGGACGGCGCTGGGCGAGCAGGAGGGGATCATCGGCCGGACGAAGCGGACCGGGGCGCCGCTCGGCAGCCCACGCGAGGAGACGATCCCGGACTACGCGAGCGATCCGGGCGGGTCGACCGTCCCCCTGGACGCCCACATCCGGCTCGCGAATCCCCGGACCGCGGCCACGGAGCGAAACCGGATCCTCCGTCGCGGCTACTCGTACAGCCGCGGCTTCGACGACGCCGGCCTCCTCGACCAGGGCCTCGTTTTCGTCTGCTACCAGCGCGACCTCGGGGCCGGCTTCCTGACGGTCCAGCAGCGCCTGCACGGAGAGCCCCTCGAGGAGTACATCCGCCCGATCGGCGGCGGCTTCTTCTTCGCCCTGCCCGGGGTGACGAGCGCGAACGACTACCTGGGGCGGTCGCTGCTCGCCTAGGGCGTTCCCATCCGGCCGCGCAACGAGCGTGCGATCATGGCCCCGATGGCCACGAAGACGCCCGCCGATCCCGCGCAGACGAACGGCAGCTCGGCCGAACCGGCCGCCGGCGCCCCGAGCGGAGCGGTCAGCCGCGTCGAGCATGCACCGTCGAGCTGGGGGCTGGGCGACGGCGCCGCCGTGCCGTGGGAGTACGCTCCGGCGCCCGAGTCCCGCGACATCGTCACGATCAAGGACCGCTACGGGCTGTTCATCAACGGCCGCGAGGTCCAGGCGACCGGCGGCGAGACGTTCGCGACGGTCAACCCGGCCACCGAGGAGCCACTCGCCCTCGTCGCGAAGGCCACCGCGAAGGACGTCGACACCGCCGTCCGCGCGGCCCGCTCGGCGCAGCGCCGCCGCTGGGGGAACCTGAGCGGCAAGGAGCGGGCGAAGTACCTCTTCCGGATCGCCCGGATCCTCCAGGAGCGGTCGCGCGAGTTCGCGGTGCTCGAGTCGATGGACTCCGGCAAGCCGATCAAGGAGTCGCGCGACGTCGACGTGCCGCTCGCCGCGGCCCATTTCTGGTACTACGCGGGCTGGGCGGACAAGCTGGAATACGCGTTTCCGGGCCGCGTCGCGAAGCCGCTCGGCGTCGCGGCCCAGGTCATCCCGTGGAACTTTCCGCTGCTGATGCTTGCCTGGAAGATCGCGCCCGCGCTGGCGGCAGGCAACACGGTCGTTCTCAAACCGGCCAGCTCGACACCAATGAGTGCGCTCTTCTTCGCCGACGTGTGCCGCCAGGCCGACC
>DATBGP010000245.1:0-6874 GCA_036557925.1 Candidatus Limnocylindrales bacterium
AGACGAACCCGAACCGCGCCTGCGCGACGGCCGACGCCAACGCGACCGACACGAACAGCGGCACCAACACCACCCTGAGCTGCACCGACCCCGGCAAGGACCGCCATCGCTGGTGGGACTTCAACCTCGGCGTACCGACGACGGCCCAGCTGATCGCCGGGATCACGGTGCGGATCGACGAGGGCCAGAGCAACAACGGCGCGACGGCCTGGGTCTGCATCCAGCTGTCCTGGGACGCCGGGGCGAGCTGGACCGCGGCGAAGAACGTCGTCCTGACCTCGAACGGCATCACGACCTACACCCTCGGCGGCACGGCGGACACGTGGGGCCGGACGTGGGTCGGCTCGGACTTCTCGAACGCGAACTTCCGGGTCCGCGTGATCGACGCCTCCACGCAGGCCGGCAAGGACTTCAACCTGGACTACCTCGCGGTCCAGGTGAACTACTACCCGTAGCCCGGCTCGGTCCCGACCCCGTTCGACCGCCCACGGGCGCCCGGGATCAGTGTGGGTCGAGCGAGCGATGGAGCTCCACGAGCCGGCCGGCCTCCGTCTCCCAGTTCCAGCGCTCGGCGGCCGCCCGCAGGCACCGCGCGCGGAGGTCCCGGCGCGCCGCCTCGTCCGCCTCGGCGAGGGAGCGGACCGCGGTCGCGATCGCGTCGCCGTCGGTGGGATCGCACACGAGGCCGAGCGGCCCGTCGGGATCGCCGACGACGACGCGCCGGATCTCCGGGAAATCCGAGGCGACGACGGGCGTCCCGACTGCGAGGCACTCCCAGAGCTTGTTCGGCGTGGACAGGCGCAGGTTCAGGTCGGTCGGCTGCTGGAGGACGACGCCGACGTCCGCCGATGCGACGAGGGCCGGAAGCTCGGCGGGCGGGACCGCGGAAAGGACGTGGAGGCGGCCGTCGACGGAGGGATCCGCTGCACGTTCGCGGAGCCACGGCGTGAGCTCGCCGTTGCCGAGGCAGACCACGTGGGCCTCGCCGAGGGAGCCGGTGCCGAGAAGGTCGACGACCCGTTCGATCCCGCGATCCACGGCGAGGTTGCCGTGGAACAGGACGATCCGGGTCTCCGCCGGCAGCCCGAGCCCGCTGCGGAGCGCGTCGCGCTGCCGGAGGGACGGGTCCTGCCGCGGCAGGCAGTTCCGGACGACGACGACGTTCGTCAGGCGGCCCCAGCGCGTGAGAAGGGCGGCGATCCCGGGGTTCACCGCGATCGTCGCCCCGGCGCGGCGGGCGAGGCGTCCCTCGAACCTGGCGATGAGCCGGCGGGCCATCCACGGGAGGCGGGCCGCCGAGCCGGTCTCGACGAAGATCTCGTGGGCGTCGTAGACACGGCCGAGGGATCGATCGATCGCCGCGTCGATCGCCAGCAGGCCCGTGAGGTCGTGAGCGTGCCAGCGATCGACGGGTCCGACCGCGTCGACGGCGAGGCGGCCCCATTCGAGGAGCGTCGCCCGGTAGTCGACGAGCCAGCGGACCCGGTCAAGGAGCGTCCGCGGGATTGCGAGCACGCGCCCGGCCCGGGACGGCTCCGTCGCGGCCGGGCGGAGGAACGGGCCCTCACCGGTCGGCAGCGCATCGGTGCGGCGGGGCCGGACCACGACGACCTCGACCGGCGCCAGGTCGCCCGGCGTGGATTCCGAGGCGTCGAGGCAGGCGACGACCACGCGGTAGCCCGCCTCGGCGAGGCTCCGGGCCTCGCGCTGGACGCGGCTGTCGAACGTGAGGTCGCCGTAGAGGGCCATGGCGATGCGGAGCGGCGGGGTGGCGCTGATGATCCGTTCCTCCCTGTCTGACACGGTCCGACCGCGGTCGGAGATGCTACGCTCCGCCGCCGTGCTGCCGTCGGTCACGCTCGTCGTCGCGATGCGCAACGAGGCCGCCTCGATCGAGGCGTGCCTCCGGTCGCTGCTCGCCCAGGACTGGCCCGAGGACCGGCTCGAGCTCCTCGTGATGGACGGCCGCTCGACCGACGATTCGCGGGCGATCGCCGAGCGACTCCTGGCGGGCCGCCCGAATGCCCGCGTCCTCGACAACGAGCGGATCATCCAGGCCGCCGCCTGGAACCAGGGGATCGATCTCGCGGCCGGCGACATCGTCGGGATCGTGAGCGGCCATGCCGAGCTGGATCCCGGCTACGTGGCTGCCGCGGTCCGGACGCTCGAGGAGACCGGGGCGACGCTCGTGGGCGGCCCGGTCGTGGCGATCGGCGAGGGCCCGATCGGCGAGGCGGTCGCGATCGCCACGAGCACGCCGTTCGGCGTCGGCGGCGCGCGTCACCACTACGTCACGGAGCGGGCCGAGGTCGACACCGTCTTCATGGGCCTCGCCCGGCGCGAGGACTACGCCCGCCTGAAGTTCGACGAGACGATGGTCCGCAATCAGGACGACGAGCTGAGCTACCGGATCCTCGACGAGGGCGGCCGGATCGTCTGCGATCCGGCGATGCGGAGCCGCTACCGGAACCGCTCGACGCTGGCCGGGCTGTGGCGGCAGCAGTTCGCCTACGGCTCGTGGAAGATCCGGGTCTTCCAGCAGCACCCGCGCCAGGCCCGGCTCCGGCATCTCGTGCCGGCCGCGTTCGTCGGGGCGCTCGCCGGATCCTCGTTGCTCGCGGGGGTCTCGTCGCTGGGCCGGGCCGCGCTCGTCGCGACGGTCGTGACGTACGGCGCGGCCGACCTGGGGGCCTCGGCGCTCGGCGCCGCCCGTGCCGAGGCCGATCCGGGCCCCGGCGACGATGGCGGCACGACCAGGCCGGGCGGCCGGCTCGGCCTGTTCGCGCGGCTCGCCGTGGTCTATCCGACGATCCACCTCGCCTACGGCCTCGGCGGGTTCGCCGGGTTGGTCCGGTTCCGCGACGGCTGGCGCCGGCGCGGCGAACCTGCCGTCGACGGGAACTGAGCTCAGGCCGCCGCGATCGGCTCGATCGATCCCGTCGCCTCGGCGGCCACCGCACCCTGCCGGCCGGTCGACACGATCAGGACGACGATCGCTGCCAGGAACGACCCGACGAGGATCCGCTCCGGCTCGTTCGGGTAGGTGAGCCAGCCGGGGACCATCGCGAGGAGTGCGGCGAGGACCGCCAGCGAGGCCGCGTCGTCGAAGACCTCGCGAACGCGCCCGAGTCGCAGGTAGAGGGCCAGCACCCCGAGCAGCGTGAAGAGCGGAACCGGCGACGTGGCGAGCTGGACGATCCGGAAGGCGTAGATCCGGGCGACCTCGCTCAGGGCCACGGCGGGCGCTCCCTGCGTCGGATAGGGCAGGTAGGCGATCACCGCGTGGTAGAAGAGCACGCCGAGCCCGTAGTTCCCGCTGAGCCGCTGGAGGACGAGGACGAGGCCCACCGCCGCGACGGCTCCGATCCCGGCGACCCACCACCGGATCCGGATCCCCGACGCCTGCCGGGCCACGACCATTGCCGCCAGCAGAGCGACGGTGATCACGACCGCGTTCGGGCGGGCGAGGATCGAGACGAGGAGGATCGCGATCGCCGGGATCGGCCGGCGCAGCTCGACCAGGACGAACAGGGCGGTCGCGACGAGCAGGAGGCAGAGCGCGTCCGGGGTCGACAGGTGCGAGAGGACCCAGAACGGCGGGCTGATCACGAGCAGCGTCGCGGCAAGCAACGACCGCCACGGCCCGAGATGGCGGCGGAACCAGCCGAACAGCAGCAGGCCGAGGAGCGCGTAGGCGACCGCCGAGATCAGGACCGACGCGAAGCCGACCTGGACCCCGAGCGATGTCAGCACGAACATCAGGCCGGGGTAGAGCGGCTTGACCGAGTAGAACGGGATCTGCTCGGTCAGGGCCTGGGGATCCGCGGCAAGCTGCCGGAGATAGACGTTCCGGTTGATCGTCGGGTCGCCGGCCACGCCGGTGACGTCGTCGTACAGGGACTGCGGGAGGAAGGCCTTCAGGTCGGCGTACGTCGCGTCGCTCAGGGCCTGGCCGGACTTGCCCTGCCACTGGTGGACGGTCGCGATGTAGTCGACGAGGTCGGCGTTGCCGGCGGGCCGGTACAGGGCGTAGGCCGCGATCGCGACGACGACCGCGATCATCAGCACCCAGGCGACGACGTCCTCGCGCCGGCGGCCGTTCGACGCCGGCCGAACCTCGACTTCGTCCATCCACGCGTCTCCCTCAGGAGCCGGCTCGTGTCGACCGGCTGCGGCATGGTATCGACTCGGTCGGTGCCGCAACGCACCACAACGGTCGGTCAAGTCTCGCCGAACGCGTGCATTTCCGGTCGGGATGGTCCGGTTGGGTATGGCCTTGCCCGGACTTTCGGGCTAGCGTGTGCCGATCATCCAGTGAGGGGGTCCTCGTGTCATCCCTTGTCCAGCGCCGCCTCCCCGCGCGTCACCGCGGTCGGAGCTCCGGCAGGCTTGCCGCGTTCGCGGCGACCGCATTCCTCCTGTCGCAGCTCGCCGCTCCGGCCGCCGTCACCCTCGGTGCCGACCCGCCGACGAAGCCCGGTCGCCTGCTGAGCGAGACCGGTGCCTCGGGCGTGTCCACCCAGGCGGTGGGCACGGCGGCGCTCCCCAGCGGTTTCACGGACTCATCCATCTTCACCGGCCTGACCTTCCCCACCTCGGTCCGCTTCTCCCCGGACGGCCGCGTCTTCGTCGCGGAGAAGAGCGGCCTGATCAAGGTCTTCGCGAGCCTCACCGCGACCACGCCGACGATCGTCGCGGACCTCCGGACCCAGGTCGACGACTACTGGGACCGCGGCCTCCTCGGCTTCACGCTCGACCCGAACTTCCCGACGACGCCGAACGTCTACGTGATGTACGCGTACGACGCGATGATCGGCCAGTCGGCGCCGCGCTGGAACGACGCCTGCCCCAGCCCGCCCGGACCGACGACGGACGGCTGCACGATCAGCGGGCGGCTCTCGCGGCTGACCCTGAACGGCAACGTGATGACGGGCTCCGAGCAGGTCCTGATCAACGCCTGGTGCCAGCAGTACCCGAGCCACTCCGTGGGCGATCTGCGGTTCGGGCCGGATGGCGCGCTCTACGCGACCGCCGGCGACGGGGCGGCGTTCAACTTCCTCGACTACGGCCAGGCCGGCGGCAGCTCGGGCAGCCCCACGCCGAAGAACCCGTGCGGCGATCCCTCGACGAATGGCGACGGCTCGATGACGCCTCCGGGCGCCCTCGGTGGGGCGCTCCGCAGCCAGAGCCTCCGACGGACGACCGGGCCGGTGCTCCTGAACGGCTCCCTGATCCGGATCAACCCGTCGACCGGCGCCGCGATGTCCGACAACCCGCTGATCGGCAGCTCCGACGCGAACGCCCGCCGGATCGTCAGCATGGGCTACCGGAACCCCTTCCGGTTCACCTTCCGGCCCGGCACGAACGAGGTCTGGATCGGCGACGTCGGCGACAGCACGTGGGAGGAGATCGATCGCGTCACGAACCCGCTGACGACGACCACGCCGAACGGCGGATGGCCGTGCTACGAGGGGAACAACACCAGCTCGGCGATCCACGGCGGCTACCAGGCCGCGAACCTGACGCTCTGCAACACCCTCTACTCGAACCCCACCGGGCTCCTCGCGCCGTACTACGCCTACCAGCACTTCAGCAAGGTCATCTCGAGCGAGACGTGCGGCACCGACTCGTCCTCGATCTCCGGGCTGGCCTTCTACCAGGGCGGCACATATCCGTCGACCTACGACAACGCCCTGTTCTTCACCGACCATTCGCGCAACTGCATCTGGGTCATCCCGGCCGGCTCGAACGGGCTGCCGAACAAGGGCGCCGTCGCCAACTTCGTCCAGGGCGCCGCGAACCCGGTGGACCTGGAGATCGGGCCCGGCGGCGACCTCTACTACGTCGACTTCGAGGGCGGCGCGATCCACCGGATCACCTTCTCCGCGACGAACCATCCGCCGGTTCCGGCGATCTCGGCCGACCCGACGAGCGGCAACGCGCCGCTGACCGTCGACTTCGACGCCTCGGGCTCGAGCGACCCGGACCCGGGCGACACGCTGACGTACTCGTGGGACCTCGACGGCAATGGGACGTTCGGCGACGCGGTCCTGCCGACCGCGAGCAAGACGTATTCCGCCGACGGCGTCTACAACGTCGCGTTGCGCGTCACGGACAGCCACGGCGCCACCGCGACGACGACCACGCCGATCAACGTGGGCGGGAGCCTGCCCGTGCCCGTGATCGATTCGCCGTCGTCGTCGTTGACCTGGTCGGTCGGGGATCCGATCGCGTTCAGCGGTCACGCGACCGACGGCCAGGGCCAGGCGATCCCCGCCTCGGGCCTCACGTGGAACGTCATCCTCCACCACTGCCCGACGCCCCAGAGCTGCCACACCCACCCGGTCCAGACGTTCAGCGGCGTGGCCTCGGGCTCGGTCAACGCGCCCGACCACGAGTACCCATCCTTCCTGGAGCTGCAGCTCGTCGCGAAGGACTCGGCGAACAAGACCGCCTCCACGAGCGTGAGCGTCCAGCCGAAGGGCGCTCCCCTCTCGATCGCGACGAACCCACCCGGCCTGTCGGTCACGGTGGGGACGGCCTCGCCCGCCGCGACGCCGTTCACGAAGACGGTCATCGCCAACACGAACATCTCCGTGGCCGCGCCGGTGACCCAGACGTTGAACGGCGTGACCTACACGTTCTCGTCCTGGTCGGACGGCGGTGCCGCGACCCACGACGTGAACGTGCCCCTCGCCGGGTCGTCGCTGACGGCGACCTACTCGTCCAGCTCCACCACCGCCTACCTGTCGGACCTCGCCTACACCGTCACGGCCAACGGCTGGGGCCCGGTCGAGAAGGACCGCTCCAACGGCGAGCAGGCCGCCGGCGACGGCGGGCCCCTGACCCTCAACGGGACCGTCTACGCCAAGGG
>DATBGP010000246.1:0-1904 GCA_036557925.1 Candidatus Limnocylindrales bacterium
CGATCACCGGCATCCCCTTGCCGTTCATCTCCCACGGAGGCGCGTCGCTGATCAGCCTCGCCGTGGGTCTCGGAATCGTCCAGAGCGTCAACATCAGACAGACCCGCGCGGAGTGGTGACCGCCAGGTCCTCCGAGGGGCCCCGGCGCCGGCGAGATTCCTAGGTGCCTGATCTCGGCGTGCTCGCCCCGATCTGGCTGGTGGTGGGGATCCTGGCGGCATCGGTCGCGGTCGCGTTGCTGACCCGACGCTGGGCGCTGCCATCCTCCGTCGTGCTCGTCCTCGTCGGACTGGCGGTCGCGTTGGTCGTCCCCTCGCTCGGGTCCCCGATCTCGCCGCCGATCCAACCGGACCTGCTCCTCGCGATCGTGCTCCCCGGCCTCGTGTTCGAGGCTGCGTTCCGGACCGACGTCGCGGTCCTCCGGCCGTCCGCGGCATGGATCGTCCTGCTCGGGATCCCCGGTGTCCTGGTCGTCGCGGTGGTCGTCGCCGTCATCCTGGCCGTCGCGACGGGCCTGAGCGCCGGCGAGGCGTTCGTGGTCGGCGCCATGGTCGCCGCCACCGATCCGGCCGCCGTTCTCGCGGCGTTCCGCCGGCTGCCGGTGCCGGCTCGGCTCGCCACGACCGTCGAGATGGAGAGCCTCGTGAACGACGGGACCGGGATCGCCCTCTTCGCGCTCGCGCTGGGGCTCCTGTCGGGAGGCGGCTCGGCCGGCAGCGCGACCCTGGACTTCGTGCTCATCGTCCTCGGAAGCGGTGTGATCGGCGCGGCTGCCGGCTTTGCGGCCGGTCGACTGGTCCGGATCGTCGACGATCACCTCGTCGAGCTGACCATCACGATCGTCCTCGCCTACGGCACCTACCTCCTGGCGGCCGCCCTGGGCGGATCGGGCGTGATCGCGACGCTCGTGGCCGCGTCCATCTTCGGGGCGGGCGCTCGGCGATCCCTGACCGAACGCACGCGGGAGACGATCGACGACGTCTGGGAGCTCGTCGCGTTCCTGCTGACCGCCGGCGTCTTCCTGCTCGTCGGCGTTTCGATCGCGCCGGGCACCCTCGTCCACGCGGCCGGGCCGATCGCCGCCGGGATCTTGGCCGTCCTCATCGCGCGCGGGATCGTCGTGTACGGGCTCCTCGGCGGGGCCGCCCGCCTGGCCGCGGCGCGGCGCCCGGAGGTCGCGATGCCGATCGGCTGGCTCCACGTGCTGTTCTGGGCGGGCCTCCGCGGGGCGGTGTCCGTCGCGCTCGCCCTCTCGCTGCCTGCCGACCTGCCGAACCGCGAGCTGCTCCAGGGCATCACCTTCGGGATCGTCCTGTTCACGCTGCTCGTCCAGGGGACGACCATCGGCTGGGTCGTGCGTGCGGCGGGCGTGTCGGAACCCGCGGACCCCGGTTGAGGGCTACCGGCGCCGGAACAGCCCGCGACGATCCTGCGACTCGGTCGCCGCGCTCCGCCGTCGACCTGCCTTCCGCAGGAGCGCATCGATCTCGTCGCGATAGGGGCGGCCGATCGGCATGCGGTCCAGCCACTCGACGTAGTCCACGTCGCGGCGGGCGATCTCGCCGAGTGACCATCCCGCGTAGCGGCCGAAGTTCAGCACCGTCCCGGACGGATCTCCCGGCGGCGGGCCGGCTGCGCCCAGACCCTCCGGCGCGCGCATCCGGGACGGGTCGTAGCCGCCACCCGACGTGGAGCGACCGCTCGACCAGTCGGACGAGACCGTCTCGGCCGGGCGTGGGCCGGTCGAACGGTCGGTCGCCGGGCCCGCGCCCGGTCCCGGTCCCGCGCCGGTCGATGGGCGGTTCGCCGCGGGCGGAGGTGGAGTCGACGACCCGGCGGGCGGCGCACCCGATGTGCGGTGGGCCTCACGTGCCGCCTGCTCGGCGTGCCGGGCGATCCGCCGT
>DATBGP010000247.1:0-1586 GCA_036557925.1 Candidatus Limnocylindrales bacterium
GGGCTCCTGGGCGGATGGCCGCGGCACGGCGGGCGGGGATGGCGCGCCGCCGCCGGGATCGGGTCGGGTTCGGGGGCCGATTGTAGCCGACGCCTCGGACCGGACCGCCCGCGAACGCGTCAGGCCGGCAGCGACACGGCCTCGTTCGGGAACTGCGTCAGCTGCTCCACCCGGTTCGCTCCGGCGTCGAGGAGGATGAGGTCCTCGATCCGGACGCCCGTCTCGCCCTCGAGGTAGATCCCGGGCTCCACCGAGAAGACGGTCGGCGATGGCAGCGGCGTCTCGAGCCCCTGGGCGCTCAGCGACGGCAGCTCGTGCGTCGCGAGCCCGATCCCGTGACCCAGTCCGTGCCCGTAGGCCGGCCAGCGCCCGTCGGTCTCGATCACCCGCCTTGCGATCTCGTGGAGCTGGCGCCCGGACGGCAGCCGCAGCTCGCCATCGACCGTCGCCCGGATCTGCCGGATCGCCTGGGACTGGGCCTTCGCGACCAGCTCGTAGACCGCGAGGTCGCGCTCGCCGGGCTCGCCCACGAAGAGCGTCCGGGTCATGTCGCTCCGGTAGCCCTCGACCTGGGCGCCGAAGTCGAACAGGACGACCTCGCCCGCCCGGACCGCGGTGTCCGACGGCGAGCCGTGGGGCATCGCCGCATTCGGCCCCACCAGGCACGTCGGGTCGAAGGCGACCGCCTCGGCGCCGCCGGTCCGGATCCGCCACTCGAGGTCCAGCGCGAGGTCCCGCTCGACGGCTCCCGGTCGCACGGTCGGCAGGAGGCCCGCCAGGGCCCGATCGGCGACCGCGCAGGCCGCCGCGACCCGCTCGAGCTCGGCCGGCTCCTTGATCGCCCGGTCGGCCTCGATCCAGCCCTCGACCGGCACCAGCTCGACGTCCGGGGCGGCTGCCTCGAGCCGCTGCCAGACGGCGTAGGGCAGCAGCGAGGCCTCCATCCCCACCCGCTTCGCCCCGACGGCGCGGACCAGCTCCTCCCAGCCGGCGCTCAGGTCGCGCGGACCCTCGACGATTCGGGCGTCCGGCGCCTCCCGCGCCGCCTGGATCGTGTATCGCGAATCGGCAAGCAGGAGGACGGCGTCTCCGCCGACCAGGAAGTGGCCGGACGTCCCGGCGACCTTCTCCTCGCCGTCGCCGAGGACGAACCCGGTCAGGTAGCGAACGTGCTCCGGGCGGAGGCCGAAATAGGCATCGATGCCTGCGCCATCGAACCGGGCGCGCAGCCGCGAGAGCCGGGCCGGGCGGGCGGCGCGATCCGCCTCGAGCCAGCGCGCGCGATCGGCGTCGGTCGGCGGTGGCGCGAAGTCCGCGGGCTCCGGCAGGCGGCTCATGGCGTCGCGCTCAGCGGCCGCGCCGGCTCACGTGTAGCCGTAGGTCTTCCGGTTCTTGTCGTGCTCGGCCGCCGTCTTCGCGAAGGCGTGGGTGTTCGTCCCGTCCTTCTTCGCGAGGAAATACAGGTAGCCCGACTTCGTGTCGGGATCGAGCGCGGCGTCGATCGAGGCGATCGTCGGCGTGCAGATCGGGCCCGGCGGCAGGCCCGCCTGCGTGTACGTCTGGTAGCCGAGAAGCTCCGCGGGCAG
>DATBGP010000248.1:0-3236 GCA_036557925.1 Candidatus Limnocylindrales bacterium
TCGCGGTCGGGATGGCGATCCCGTTCGCCGTCAACGCGGTGACCTTCGTGTTCGGGGCGGTGCTGATCAGCCGGGTGGTCGTCAGCACGCAGCACCTGGTGATCAGGGAGCGCGGCAGCATCCGGTCCGAGATGGCCGACGGGATCCGATGGCTCATGGGCCATCCGGCGATGCGGACCCTCGCCCTGACGATCTTCGCCTTCAACATCACGTTCGGCGCGGCGTGGTCGGTGCTCGTGCTCTATGCGAGCGAGCGGCTCGGGATGAACGAGGTCGGGTTCGGCCTCCTGACGACCGCGATGGCGGTCGGCGGGATCGTGGGCGTCAGCGCGTACGGGCGACTCGAGCGCCGGTTCGCGCTCGCGGACATCATGCGGGTCGGCCTGCTGATCGAGACCTTCACGCACCTGGTGCTGGCGCTGACGACCTCGGCTGCCGTCGCCCTCGTCACGATGGTCGTGTTCGGCGGGCACGCGTTCGTCTGGGCGACGACGTCGGAGACGGTCCGTCAGCGGGCGGTGCCGAACGAGATGCTCGGGCGGGTGGGCGGCGTCTACCGGATCGCCATCGTCGGCGGGACGGTCGTGGGGACGCCGATCGGCGGGCTGCTGGCGAGTCGATTCGGCATCACGGCGCCGTTCTGGTTCGGGTTCGTCGGATCGGCCCTGCTCGTGACCGTTCTCTGGCGGCAGTTCGACCACATCGTCCACGCGGGCGACGCGCTCGCGCGGGAGCCCACGGTGACGGTTCGCTCAGCCACCTGACGCGGCGAGATTCTTCCGCAGGAAGAGCTGCGAGTGGCCCATCGGGTAGTCCTCGATCTCCCCGAACGGGACGTAGCCGAGCCCGCGGTACAGGTCCGGCGCCTGGAAATCGTGGGTCTCGAGGAAGGCGTGGCGAGCCCCGGCGGCCAGCCCCTCCGCTTCCGCGGCGAGGACGAGGGCCCGACCGTGGCCCAGCCCGCGCAGCGGCGGGTCGACCCAGAGGGCGACGATGTGGAGCCAGCCGCCCCAGACGCCGCCGGTGATCCCACCGCGGATCGCGTCGTCGTCGTCACGGAGGAAGATGGCGACGGCGCGGTAGTCGCGATCGCCCGTCGTCTCCATGTTCCACGCGTCGATCGTTTCGCTGATCTTCGCGACGTCCGCCGCCGAGGCCGCGGGTTCCGAGCTGAGACGAACCATCCACCGTCCTCCGGCCGTGACCAGGAACGACAGTGTGGCGCTACGGCGGCGCGAGCAACGGCCGATAGTGCCGCCGGAAGATGCGGTCTCCGGCGACCCGCATCGCGACCCGCCGGACGAACGGCGGGGCGTAGCGAAGCCGATCCCGCCGATGGGTGGTCTCCTGGACCCACGAGACCCGCGGCTCGCGGCGCGTCCGGAAGGCAGCGAGAGCCGTCTCGACGGAATCCCGGGTCGAGAGCTCTTCGGCCAGGACGATCGCGTCCTCCATCGCGAGCGAGGCGCCCTCGGCCATGTTCGGGGAGCTCGCGTGCGCCGCGTCGCCGACGAGGACCACGCGACCGGTGGACCACGTCGGAGCGACCTCCTCCACGGGCCCGTACCAGAGATCGGCGGCGCTGGAGATCGCATCCAGGAAGGACCGCGCGGGACCGGCGAACGCCTCGAACGCGGCCGCGAGCCGCCGCGGATCGCCTCCCGTGGGATCCCGTCCGTCGGGCGACAGCACGTCGGCGTAGCAATACGCCCGCCCGCCGCCGATCGCGAGCGCGAGGAAGCCGCGGTCCCGCCCGATCCAGCCGTTCCAGCCATCGATCTCGTCGTGACCCTCGACGACGAAGCGCCAGCCGGCCTGACCGACCCGGCGTGGCTCGGGCCCGCCGAACACGAGGGCCCGGACGGCCGAATGCACGCCGTCCGCACCGACGACCAGGTCGTAGTCCGCCTCGGACCCGTCGGTGAACACGGCTTGGACGGCCGAGCCCCGGTCGTCGAGGGACACGATCGTGGTGCCCATCCGGATCCGGGTCCCGGCGGCGCCGGCTCGCAGGACGTCCTGCAGGTCCGCCCGATGGAGAGCGACCGGCGGCGCGACGCCCTCCCAGAGCCCAGCCTCGTCGAAATCGACGAACAGCCGACCGCGGTCGTCCAGGAGACGGCGTCTCGAGATCACCGCGCCATGGGCCAGGACCGCCTCGCCGAGGCCCAGGGTGCGGAGCGCGGCCATCCCGTTGCCGGGGAGGTAGACGCCGGCGCCGGCGATCCGCGGCGACGCGTCGCGTTCGACGATCTCGCTCTCGATCCCGCGCAGCCGCAGCGCCCGGGCGGTCGAGAGCCCGGCGATCCCGCCGCCGACGATGAGGATCCGCATGGGGACCGAGTCTCCACCCGGCCCGTGATGCGGGCGTCGCTACGAGCCCTGGCCCATGCTCCAGATCGTCCAGTACTGGGTGCGAACGCGGCGAGGCTGCTCGAGGACAGTCCGGATCGCGAACGCGATGTCCTCGGGCCGGAGGTACGTCTCCAGCACCGGCATCCCCTCGTAGCGGCCGGCGCCCATCGCGAACTCCGTGGACGTGCCCGCCGGCCCGATCGTCGTGACCCGGATGCCGTGCTCACGGAGCTCCCGATCGAGAGCGCCCGCGAGGCCCACCTGGGCGAACTTCGTCGCGGCGTACACCGCCTCGTCGGCGCCGCCGCGGAACCCGGCGACCGACGCGACGATCACGATGTCGCCGTGACCCTGCTCGATGAACCGGGGCACCGCGGCGCGGATGGGCCAGACGGTTCCGGCGACGTTCGTGTCGAGCATCGTCGTCAGCGCCTCGTCGGTGTGGTCGAGGATGCCGCCGTACATCCCGATCCCGGCGTTCGCGACGAGCCCGTCCAGCCGGCCGAAGGCGTCGAGCCCGGCCTCCACGAGCCGTCTCGCGTCGTCCGGCGACCGGACGTCCATGTCGACCGCGATCACGCGCCCCTCGTGCTCCGCCGCGATCGCGTCGAGCCGCTCCTTGCGCCGGGCGCCGAGCACGACCCGCGCGCCCGCGCCCACCAACTCCTCGGCCGTCGCGCGCCCGATCCCGGCGCTCGCGCCGGTGATCGCGATGACCTGATCCTGCAGGGTATCCACTTCGTCCTCCGTCCACGGTCGAGTTTTCGCGACACCGCGAAGGCTGACCTGCAAGGCCGGCCGCGGGACTTCGCGCCGGACATCGCGTTCTTCATCGTCGATTCGGAACGACTGCCGCCTTGACCGCGCCATGGATCATGAAG
>DATBGP010000249.1:0-1843 GCA_036557925.1 Candidatus Limnocylindrales bacterium
GACGAGGCGGCCGTCGTCCGGGACGTCGACCGGGGCATCGTCGGAGCGTCGGAGCGAGCCGGCCCAATACACCGCGCGTCGACCCGTCGGGTCGACCGACGGCCGCCAGGTGCGGCCGGTCTGGGGCAGCGCGACCTGCGCCGCGGTCCGCGGATCGAGCAGGAACGAGGCGCCGGCACGAGGCCCGGGCCCACCGGTCGCTTCCGCGACCGAGCTCCCGACCGCGATGTCGTCGCCGACCCACGAGCCGAACGTCGAGCGGTGATCCGTCGTGAGCGCATGGGCGGCCGGCTCGCCGACCTTCCACACGAAGATGTCGGGTCCGGCCGACCCGTCGGCCGGTCGAGCCGTGAACGCGAACCACTCGCCGTTCGGCGAGTACGCCGCGGACTGGCCGACGAGGATGACGTCCTCCGCGATCTGGACTGCCCCGTCGGGCGACGCGGATGGCGTGACGGTGACCGTGGGCGACGCCTCCGGGGACGGGGAGGCGGAGCCCGGGACACCGGGCGTCGGCGAGGCGGACGAAGCGACAGGCGATGCGCTCGGCGTCGGCGTCGGGCTGGCGCCGACCGGGTTCGAGGGAGCGGCGGGCGCCGACGGCTGCGTGGTGGCGGTCGCGACCGGCGTCCTCGTGGGAGCCGCGCTCTGGGTCGGCCTCGCGGACGGCGTCGTCGAAGCGCGCGGCGTCGGTGTCGGCGAGGGCGTCGTGGACTCGCCGGGCGACGGGCTGGCCTCGGGCTCTGGCTCGATCGTCACGACGGCGACCGATGCATCCTGGCTGACCCCGGCCCGGTTCACGACGATGAGCTGCTGGCCGTCCCGCGAGCCGAACACGGTCTGGGGCCGGTCCGTCAGGGTCACCGGCTGGTCCTCGACCGGCGCCGATGCCTCGCACGGATCGCTGCCCTCGGGGCACACCGAGCGCACGTCGGCCTGTCGCAGGGTGTAGCTCCCATCCTGGGCCTGGCTGATCCACTGGACGTGCTGGCCGACCGGGATCGGGGTAGCGGCCGCCAGCGCGGAGGAGCCCGCGGTCGCCACCGCGACCGGGCCCTCCGTGGGTTGCGCCGTCGGGCCGCCGCCGAAGAGAAGCCGGGAGGAGGTCAGCGTCCCGACGACGACGGCCACGACGAGCGCCGCGGCAAACACGGGGACCAACGCGGATCGGCGACGACGATCGCCGGCCGGTACGCGTCCGTCACGGAAGCGGGATTCGTGCTCGATGGCTGCCGCCGTGCGGGCCCAGAGGTCCCGCGGCGGCTCGGGCTGCCGGTCGCGCATCGCGCGGAGCTCGGCGCGCTGGGCGTCGTAGGCCGCGGCGGTGGCTCGACAGTCCGCACAGCCGGCGAGGTGCTGGTCGAGCCAGTCCGACTCGGACAGCTCGAGGTCGCCGTCCAGCCGATCGGAGAGCGCGGCCTGCGCGCGGGCGTGGCTCGTCGCCCAGTCGTCCGGGCGGCGGACTCGACGCCGCAGGCTCATCGGGCGCCCCGCGACGGCTGGTTCGTCGCCGTCCGCGCCTCGGCCTCGGCGTCCGAGACCGCTTCGGCCGCCCGCTCCGCGGCGAGCGCCTGGCGGAGGCTCTCGCGGGCCCGGGTCAGGAGGGCCCGCGCGGCGACGTGGCTGACGCCGAGGGCGGCGGCCAGCTCGAGGCCGGTGAGGTCGTGCAGCTCGGCGAGGAGCAGGGCGGCCCGCTGGCGCTCGGGGATCTTCTCGAGCGCCCGCTGCATGTCCGACGAGAGATGAGCGTCCATCACGAGCCGCTCGGTCGACGGCGCCGCGCCCCGGCTCTCGCCCGTCCAGGGCAGGAAGCGGACGATCTTCTGGCGCCGGATGTGGTCGA
>DATBGP010000250.1:0-17878 GCA_036557925.1 Candidatus Limnocylindrales bacterium
GTGCATCATCGGCCGCGACGCCTTCATCGACGAGGGCGTCACGATCGGCGACCGCGTGAAGATCCAGAACCTGGCGCTCGTCTACCACGGCGTCACCGTCGGCAACGGCGTCTTCATCGGCCCGAACGCGATCCTCACGAATGACCGCTACCCGCGCGCGGTCACCTCCACGGGTGACCTGTCGCGCGCGGCCGACTGGGAGGTCAGCCCGATCTCGCTCGAGGACGGCTGCTCGATCGGAGCCGGCGCGGTGGTCGTCGCCGGCGTCACCGTCGGCCGGTTCGCCACCGTCGGCGCCGGCGCCGTCGTCACCCGTGACGTCCCGAGCCACGCCCTCGTCGTCGGCAGCCCGGCTCGCCGGATCGGCTGGGTGTGCGCCTGCGGCGCGCGCCTCGTCGACGCCGACGGCAACCCGGCCGAGGCCGTCCCCCCGCCGTACGCCGCCCACCGCGAGCTGTCCTGTGGCAGCTGCGGACGCGTCTACGCCTATCTTCCCGACGCCGAGACCCTCGAGGAGCGGTCCGGTCCCCGCCAAGGAGCACCCGCATGATCCCGATCGCCCGCCCAGACATCGGCCAGGAAGAGATCGACGCCGTGACCGAGGTCCTGCGCAGCGGGATGATCGCCCAGGGCCGAAGGGTCAAGGAGCTCGAGGATCGCTGGGCCGAGTACGTCGGCGTGCAGCACGCGATCGCGGTCGGCAACGGGACGCTGGCCCTGATGGCGATCTTCAGCGGGATCGGGCTGGAGCCGGGCGACGAGGTGATCACCGTGAGCCACACGTTCGCCGCGACGGCGAACGCGATCCTCTCGACCGGCGCGACGCCGGTCTTCGTCGACATCGAGCCGGACACGTACGTCATCGACGCGAAGAAGATCGAGCGGGCGATCACGCCGCGGACCCGGGCGATCTGCCCGGTCCACCTGTTCGGCCTCGTTGCCGACATGGACATGATCCGGGCGATCGCCGACCGCCACGGCCTGATCGTCGTCGAGGACGCCTGCCAGGCCCACGGCGCCACGTTCCGCGACCGGGTTGCGGGCTCGTTCGGCCACGGCGCCTTCAGCCTCTACGCGACGAAGAACATGACGACCGCCGAGGGCGGGCTGATCACGACGAATGACGACGCCCTTGCGGACTGGCTCCGGCTCTATCGGAACCAGGGGATGCGGGCCCGCTACCAGTTCGAGATGCTCGGCTACAACTACCGGATGACCGACATCGCGGCCGCGATCGGGCTCGTCCAGCTCGACAAGCTGCCGGCGAACACGGTCCGCCGCCAGGAGATCGCCGCGAAGTACGACGGCGCCTTCGGCGAGCTGCCGATCGGGCTGCCGATCACGCCCGACGGCCGGACCCACGTCTTCCACCAATACACGATCGACGTCGGCGGCGCGCGCGACGCGATCGTCAACGACCTCCGCGAGGCGGGCGTCGGAGCCGACATCTACTACCCGATCCCCGTCCATCGCCAGAGCTACATCATGGAGCGCGGCCTCCACGCCGAGCTCCCGGTCACCGACGCGGCGGCCGCCCACACGCTGGCCCTGCCGATGTCGCCGGCGCTGAGCGACGCGGAGCAGGACCAGGTGATCGATGCGGTCCGGACCGCGGTCGCCCGGCATCTCGGGCCGGACGCCGGGCAGGCCGCCTCCGCCTCCGCGCCGTCCGACGCCGCCGCCGGGGCGGCGCGATGACCTCGACCTGGCAGCCGGCCGGCGCCCGCGAGCTGCGGGTGGGGCTGGCCGGCCTGGGATCGATGGGCCGGAACCACCTCCGGATCCTCGCCGGCCGTGACGACATCCGCCTCGCGGCCGTGGCCGATCCCGTCGACGACGCGCTCGCGTCCGCCACCGACCAGACCGGCGCACAGGGCTTCGCCGAGCCGCTGGCGATGATCGCCGAGGCGGACCTCGACGCGGTCGTGATCGCGGCCCCGACCACCGCCCACGTCCCCCTCGCCCTCGCCGCGATCGACCGTGGGTGCGCGGTCCTGGTCGAGAAGCCGCTCGCGGCGACCACCGACGAGGCGATGGAGATCGTCGCCGCCGCGCGCGCCAACGGCGTGCCGGTCCAGGTCGGTCACGTCGAGCGGTTCAACCCCGCCGTGCTCGAGCTCGGGCGGCTGATCCAGGAGGGCTGGCTCTCCGCGATCTACTCGATCGCGAGCCGCCGGGCCGGTCCGTTCCCGGCCCGGATCCGCGACGTCGGCGTGACCGTCGACCTCGCGACGCACGACGTCGACATCCTCAGCTGGATCGCCGGGGAGCGACCCTCGCGCGTCTACGCCGAGACCGCCCAGCGGATCCACGCGACGAACGAGGACCTGCTGTTCGGCCTTCTTCATTTCCCGTCCGGCGCGACGGGCATGCTCGACGTCAACTGGCTCACGCCGGCGAAGCGCCGCCAGCTCCTCGTCGTGGGCGAGGAGGGGATGTTCGAGCTGGACTACCTGACCCAGCGCCTGACCTTCACCCGCGCCACGGACATGACGAACCCCCGCCTGATCAAGGGCTACGCCCCCACCTTCGAAGGCGAGATCGCGGAGCTGCCGGTCGCCTCGCTCGAGCCGCTCGCCGCGGAGATCGAGGCGTTCCTGGGCGTCGTCCGCAACGGCGGGCGGCCGGTCGTCGACGCCGAGGACGGCCTGTGGGCCGTCGCGATCGCCACCTCGCTCCTCAGCGCCGCGGCCGACGGCCGGGCGATCGACCTGACCACGCTGTCCTCGAGGTTCGCACCCGCATGACGATCGTCTCGCGCCCCTCTTCCGTGCAGAGCCTGCTCGGCGGCTCGATCGAGCTGCCGGTCCACGCCTGCGGCCACGAGCCGGCGGTCGAGGTCTCGCCGTGGGTCGGTGCCGCCGGGACGGCCGGGACCGTGGCGGTCGTCGGGGCGGGCAAGATGGGCCTGCCGCTCTGTGCCCAGTTCGCCGACCACGGCTGGCACGTGATCGCCGTCGACGTCCAGCAGAGCGTCGTCGACTCGATCAACGCGGGCCAGTCCCACGTGGGCGAGGAGCCCGGCCTCGCCGAGCTCGTCGCGACGGCCCATGCCGGCGGGCGCCTGCGGGCGACGACCCACGGCGCGGAGGCGGCCCGGTCATCGGACGTCGTGGTCCTGATCGTCCCGGTCATGCTCGACGACGAGCAGCAGCCCGACTACCGCTACATGGATTCGGCGGTCGCCTCGATCGCGCCGGGCATCCACGCGGGCTCCCTCGTGATCTTCGAGACGACCCTCCCGGTCGGCGACACGCGCGGCCGGTTCCTCCCGCGCCTCGTCGAGGCGTCAGGCCTGACGCCGGACGAGGACCTCTTCGTCGCCTTCTCGCCGGAGCGGCTGTACAGCGGCGCCGCCCTCCGGAACCTCGCCACCTACCCGAAGCTCGTCGGCGGCATCGGCCCGCGTTCCACGGAGCGCGCGGCGGCCTTCTACGATGCGGTCCTCGACACCGAGATCGTGGCGATGAGCAACGCCGAGGCGGCCGAGTTCAGCAAGCTCGCCGACACGACCTATCGGGACGTGAACATCGCCCTCGCCAACGAGTTCGCCTGGTACGCCGAGCGGGCGGGCGTCGACATCCACGAGGTGATCGCCGCCGCGAACTCCCAGCCCTACTCGCACATCCACCAGCCGGGCCTCGGCGTCGGCGGCCACTGCATCCCGGTCTATCCGCACTTCCTCCTGTCGCGCGCCCCCGAGCTGGAGCTCGTGGAGCTGTCGCGGCGGACGAACGACGGCCAGGTCGGCGTCGCGATCAAGGCGCTCCAGCAGGAGGTCGGCGGGCTCGAGGGCGTGCCGGTCCTCGTCCTCGGCATCACGTACCGCCACGGGGTCCACGAGCTCGCCTACTCGCGAGCCCTGCCGTTGATCGAGCGTCTTGCCCACCAGGGGGCGGCCGTCTCGGCCTACGACCCGCTCCTGACGCCCGAGGAGATCGCCCGCAACGGTGCGACGCCGTGGACGTGGGGCGAGCGCGCGCCCTTCCGGGCGATCATCACGCAGACCGGCGACCCGCTGTTCAACGAGCTCGACGCGACATGGTTCCCGGACCTGGCGGTCGTGTTCGACGGCCGGGACAGCCTCCGCGACCTGCCCCTGCCGCCCACGGTGGCCTACCGCGGGATCGGGCTGCCGCCGCGACCGCGGACCGCGGAGCCGGCCGGCGCCGCCAGCGGCGCGCCCGCCAGCGCCGACCCCGCGGCCTGAAGCGCCGGCCAGCCCCGCCCTTGCGGATCGTCAGCGTCGTCGGGACGCGCCCACAGCTGATCAAGGCGGCGGCCCTGTCGCCGGTGCTCCGCCGACGCCACGACGAGGTCTTCGTCGATACCGGCCAGCACTGGGACGAGTCGATGGCCGGCTCGTTCTTCGCCGAGCTCTCGCTGCCGAAGCCCGACCACTCGCTCGGGATCGGCGGCGGGTCGGCGGCCGAGCAGGTGGGCCGGATGCTGCCGGCGATCGAGACCGTCCTCCTCACCGAGCTGCCCGACGCGGTCCTGATCTACGGCGACACGAACTCCACGCTGTCCGGAGCCCTCGCCGCCGCGAAGCTCGACCTGCCGGTCGCCCATGTCGAGGCGGGGCTGCGGTCGTTCGACCGGCGGATGCCCGAGGAGGTGAACCGGGTCGTCGCCGACCACCTCTCGAGCTGGCTCTTCGCGCCGACGCCGACGGCGGTCGCGAACCTCGCGTCCGAGGGGATCGTCGGCGGGGTGTCGCTCGTCGGCGACCTGATGCAGGACCTCGCCGCCCGCGTCGGGGCGGAGGTCCGGGACCCCGCTGCTCTCGCCGCGACGGGCCTCGGCGTCGACCCGGGCCGCTTCCTGTTCGCGACCGTCCACCGCGCGGAGAACCGGCTGCCCGAGGCGATGGCCGCCTGGACGGCGCTGCTGGGCGAGCTCGCGCGCCCGGACCGGCCGGTCATCCTCGCGCTCCACCCGGGGACGCGTGCCGCCCTCGCGGCCGAGGGCCTCGAGCTGCCCGACACCATCCGGGTCATCGAACCGCAGGGCTACCGGACGACGCTGGCGCTGCAGCTCCATGCGGCCGCCGTCCTCACGGACTCGGGCGGCGTCCAGCGGGAGGCGGCGTGGCTCGGCGTCCCGTGCCTCGTCCTCCGCGACCGGACCGAGTGGCTCGAGGCCGTCGCCGAGTCGGGCGGCCGGATGGTCGTCGTCGGGCTGGACCGGACCAAGGCGGTGGAGGCACTGGCCCGGCTCGCGCCACCGGATCGGTCCGCGGCCGACGCGGCGGCGCGGGCCGCCGGGATGGCGCTCCGGCCCGCCGGCGCCGCCGACTCGATCGTCGCGGCGCTCGAGGCGGGCCGCCCGGCATGAGCGGGACCGGGCAACGGCGGCGGGTCGCGTACGTCTCGTTCTCGACGGGGACCTACGACTCGCGCACCGAGCGGATGGCCCGGTCCGTGCTCGACGCCGGCTACGACGTCGTGGCGTACGCCCGCTGGGAGCCGGGCCTGCCGGTTCGCGAGGACCGCGACGGCTACCGGCTGATCCGCGTCCCGGTCGAGACGCAGATGGCGATCCCCGGCCTCGCCGGTCGCGCGCGTCGGCGGGTCTGGGCGAAGGTCGCCGCGGCCGAGAAGACCACCGCCGAGACCGGCGAGACGCCCGGCGCGGCCGCGAAGCCGCGCGCCTCGGATCCGCGCGCCACCGGTGCGCTCGCCGCCCGCCCGCCGGCGACCGGGCTCACCGGTCGCGTCCGCCGCGCCGTCGAGGGCACCTGGCTCTTCCGGCCACTCCGCGCCGTCCGCGATCTGGCCCGCATCCCCCGCCGCTGGCTGCTGTTCCCGGCGTCGCTTCGGGCGTTCGCGGTCGCCCTCGACGACGTCGCCGAGCCCGCCGACCTGTGGCACGGGATGTCGATCCAGGGGCTGCCCGCGGTCGTCCGCCGGAAGTCGAAGAGCCGCGGCCGGGCCCGGGCCGTGTACGACAGCCGCGACATCTACATGCACGCCCGGGAGCTGGCCCGGGTCGGCGGGGTCCGCCGACGGCTGTTCGAGGGTGCCGAGCGGCGCTGGGCCCACGAGGTCGATTCGGTTCTGACGGTCAACGACGAATACGCCCGGATCCTCGAAGGGCAGCTCCACGTGCCGCGGCCGCCGGTCGTGATGAACTGCCCGGCCCGCTGGACGCCGCCGGAGCCCCGGCCGGACCTGATCCGCGAGCGACTGGGCCTGCCGCCCTCGACGGCGGTCGTCCTGTACCAGGGCGGGCTGTTCAGCGAGCGCGGGATCGAGGAAACGATGGACGCGATCCTCTCGGTCCCGGATGCCGTCCTCGTCCTCCTCGGCTACGGCCGGCTGCGCGACACGCTCGCGGAGGTCGTCACCCGCGAGCCGTATCGCGGCCGGGTGTTCCTCGTCGACGCCGTGCCGCCGTCCGAGCTCCTGACCTGGACCGCCTCGGCGGATGTGATGGTCATGGCGATCCAGCCGAGCTCGCTGAACCACCAGCACACGACGCCGAACAAGCTGTTCGAGGCGATGGCGGCCGGCGTGCCCGTGGTCGCGAGCGACCTGCCGGGCATGGCGACGATCGTCCGGGCAACGGGCTGCGGCGTCGTCTGCGACCCCACGTCGGCGGGGGAGATCGCGAAGGCGATCCGGGGGATCCTCGAGCTGCCCGCGGAGGAGCGTGCCGCGCTCCGCGCCCGATGCCTGGCCGCCGCCCACGACACGTACAACTGGGAGTCGCAGGTCGGGACGCTGCTGGACCTCTACGGGCGACTGCTCGGACCGGCGCCGAAGGCCTCGTGACGGAGGCGTTCGGGACCGGGCGTCGAGCGGTGGTGCTGGTCGGCTCGCCTGCCAATCCCTACTCGCGCGGACTCCGCCTCGCCCGGACGCTCGCGGCGCAGGGCTTCGCGGTCGAGATCGCGGCGGTGGCCGATGGCGTCGCGGCCCCGGTGGAAACGGCGGGGCCGATCTCGATCCGGCGCTACGCGCCGAGCGGTCCGTACGCGCGTCTCGGGGCGACGTACGGGACGCGGAGCGGCGCCGTCGCGGCGTCCGCGGATCGCCGGCTCCGGAAGCGCGGCCTGCGCGTCGTCCGGAAGGGCGTGGCGGCGATGCGCCGCTGGCTGCTCTGGCCGCACACCGTCCGCGGCTGGTGGGCGACCCTCGAGCGGGAGCTCGCGCCCGCCGACCTCTACCACGCCTGTGGCGTGCTGCCGCTCGCTGCCGCGCTCGATGCGCGGGAACGCGACCGGAAGGCCGGGCGGCGGTCCGTGGTGATCTACGACGCCGTCGACGACGTGATCCGGAGCAGCAACCTGATGGGCATGCCCGGCCCGGTGCGATGGTGGCTCGGCCGGCGGGAACGGCGCTGGGCCCGGGCCGCGGACCTGCGGCTGACGATCAATGACGACCTGGCCCGCCAGCTCGCCGCGGGCTGGCGGACGGCCGACCTGCCGACCGTGATCATGAACTACCCCGAGCTGCCGGCCGCCTCCGGCGATGCGGCGGCTGCTCCCGCCGCCCGCCCCGATCGCATCCGCGAGGCGACCGGCCTGCCACCCGCCACCCGGATCGTCGCGTTCCAGGGCCGGATCGGCCCGAACCGCGGGCTCGACGAGGCCGCGGAGGCCGTCCTGCGCGTCCCCGACGCGGCGTTCGTGCTCATCGGCTTCGGCGTCGACTACGAGCAGAGCCGGGCCCGGGACCGCCAGGAGCGGTTCGCCGGCCGCCACTTCACGCTCCCGGCGGTCCACCCCGACGAGCTGCTGGAGTGGACGGCGTCGGCGGACGTCGCGATCATCCCGCTGCCACCCGTGTCGGCGAACGAGCGGGCGGCGACCCCGAACAAGTTCTGGGAGGCGCTCGCGGCCGGGACGCCGATCGTCGTCCGGCCCGGGATGACCGTGATGGGCGGGCTGATCGCGAAGCACGACCTCGGGGCGGTGGCGGCGTCGCTGGGTGTCGACGACCTGGCGGCCGCGCTCCGCCGGGTGCTCGACGTCGATCGGGCGACCGCGACCGAGCGGCGCCGACGGATCGCGGCCCTTGCGGCGGAGCGGTTCACGTGGCCGGCCGAATCGATCCGGTACGCCGAGGTCGTCCGCAGGCTCTTCCCCGGATGACGGCGGCCGATCCGCGTCCGCTCGCGGGGCGCCGGATCCTCGTCGTCGCGCGCTGGTACCCGGCCTTCGACGCACGATCGAGCGGGGTCTTCGTCGCCGACCACGTCCGCCTGCTCCGGGACGCCGGTGCGGAGGTCGTCGTCGCCTCCTGGGACGCGACACCGCTGGTCCAGGGTCCGGCGGCCGATGCCGACCGTCTCGGTCGCGCCTGGGCGGACGCGATTCGGACCGCGCCGCCGATCGAGACGCCGCAACGTTGGGGCGCGGGAGTGCCGGTCGTCCGCCTGCCGGCCGTGACCCGGCCGACCGCCGGCGGCCGAATCGACGAGGCCGGCCGCGTCGCAGCCCTCTCGACGGCCCAGAGTGCGTTCGGCGAGCGGCTCCACGCGACCTGGCCGATCCAACTGGTCCACGCCCACACCGGGCTGCCGGACGGCGTCGTCGCCGCGGGCCTCGCGGATCGCCTCGGCGTGCCGCTCGTCACGACCGAGCACGACCGCACGCTCCTCCGCCGTCTTCGGGATCCCGCCGCGCGGCGGACCTACCGGGGCCTGACCGACCGACGCCACGTGCTCGTGGCCGTCAGCCCGGCCTTCGCCGACGCGCTCGCCGGCGTCCTCGAGGCACCGGTGGGCGTCCTCCCGAACCCGATCGACCTCGATGCCTTCCCGCCGGGCGACCCGGCGGTGCGCCACCCGGGCGAGCTCCTGTGGGTCGGCGGCCGCCAGCCGTCGAAGGGGATCGCAACGCTGCTCGAGGCATTCGCGATCGTTCGAACCGTTCGCCCCGAGGCGCGCCTGCGCATGCTCGGCCTGGCGACCCCGGACGACGATGCTGCGTGGCGGGCCCGGGCGGCCCAGCTGGGCATCCCCGAGTCGGTCAGCTTCGAACCCGTGGCGGACCGGGCCGCGATCGCCGCCGCGATGCAACGCGCGTCGGTGTTCGTTCATCCCAGCCCCTTCGAGACGTTCGGGATCGTCGCCGCCGAGGCGCTGGCAAGCGGCCTGCCGGTCGCGTGCACGCCGTCCGGCGTCGAGCAGATCGTCGGCCGCGACGGCGTGGCGGGCGCGGTCGCCCGCGACTTCGAGGCCCGGTCCCTGGCCGACGCGATCCTGGCCGTCGTCGCCCGTCCGGCGCCCGACGCGAGCGTGCTGCGGGCGCGGGTCGCCGAGCGCTACGCCCCGGCGGCCATCGCCCGGGCCACGGTCGACCTCTACGCCCCGCTCCTGGGTCCGCTCTCGGCCGGCCCGGCCTCGCTCCCGGAGCCGGCCGCCGCTCCGGCTCGACCCATCGTCATCGCCTTCCGGCGGGCCGTGCTCGACGATCGCATCGCCGCGCTCGACGCGCGCGTCCGCGCGAGCCTGACGATCCTGACGACGACCGTTCCGAGCGGTCGGCCCAGCCCGGCCGGGGTCGAGCGCTGGGTCGAGATCGACGACGACGCCGAGGCCCGCCGGGCGCTCGCGGCGGCCGGGTCACCGCCGAAGGCAGGAGCCATCGGCCGGCTGTCGTGGTTCGTCCGCCATCCGCTCGCCACGATCGAGCGCCGCCGGATCGCCCGTCGACGTCCGAGCGACCGGCTCGCCGAGCGCCGGCTGGCCGTCGCGGCCCTCCTCTCCGAGATCCGGCGCTCGCGCCCGGACGCGCCGATCGACGTCGTGGTCCTCGACAGCGACGATCGTCTCGCGGCGGAACCGTTCCTGGCGGGCGACGTCCGGATCGCGCCGGGAGGCCTCCGCTGGCTCGCCGACGCCCACGACGCCCGGGTCGCCACCAACGCCACCGGGCATCGCGTGGCGGCGCCCGGTCCGGCTACGGACGCTTGATCGCGCCCCCGTAGCGGGCGACCTCTTCGGCCGCCTTCGCCTTCGCCGCCGCCGAGTGCTCCTGGTGGACCGCCACGACGTCGGCCGGGTCGCCCTCGATGACGATGTGGCCCTTCTCGAGCAGGATCGCCCGGTTGCAGTACTCCTGCACCCACGTCATGTCGTGGGTCACGAGGACGATCCCCTTCGCCTGCTTCACGAGCTCGTTGACCCGGGCCTTGCTCTTCGCGCGGAAGACCTGGTCGCCGGTCGCGAGGACCTCGTCGAGCAGCAGGACGTCCGGATCGACCGAGGTCGCGATCGCGAACCCGAGCCGGGCCCGCATGCCCGACGAGTACGTCTTGATCGGGGCGTCGATGAACTCGCCGATGTCGGCGAACTGGACGATCCGCTCCACCCGCTCGACGAGCTCCTGGTGGCTCATCCCCATGAACGCGCCGGCCAGCAGGATGTTCTCGCGACCCGAGAGCTCGGCGTCGAAGCCTGCGCCGAGGGTCAGGAGGCTCGAGATCCGGCCCCGGACCGAGATCGCGCCGGCCGACGGCGTGATGATCCCGGCGAGGACCTGGAGGAGCGTGCTCTTGCCCGCACCGTTCGGCCCGATGATCGCGAGCGACTCGCCCGAGACGAGGCGGAACGACACGTCGCGGAGCGCCCAGAAGGACTTCGGGCCTTCCTTGCGCTTCAGGAGGTCACGGAAGCCCTGCCGGAACGTGGTCTTCCGGGTCAGGCGGAGGCTGTACTTCACGCCGAGGTCGCGGACCTCGATGACCGTGCTGCCGAACGGGACGTCGGTCGCGATGCCGGCCGCGCGCGAAGCCGTCTTCGCCTCGTCGATCGACGGGACGTCGTCCTCGTGGTCGGAACCCGTCTGCGTCGTGCCGGCCTGGGGCATCGCCGCGACCGAGGCGGCGCGGGGCTCGCTGGTCACAGGACCTTCGCGAACGACGGCTCGAGCCGCTTGAAGAGGTAGACCGTCAGCAGGACGAGGATGACCGAGAGTCCGAGGACGCGGGCGAGGCCGAGCCACTCGGGCATCGTCCCGTAGTAGATGACGTTCCGGTACGACTCGAACAGCGCGGTGAAGGGGTTGAGGTTCAGGACCAGGCCCACGAGGCCGTGGCGGTTCAGGAGGGCGTTCAGCTCGTCGGCGGAGTAGAGGGCGGGCGAGAGGTAGAACCAGAGCCGGAGGACGTGCCGGGCCACGTTGCCGACGTCGCGGAAGAAGACGTTCACCGACGACACGAAGACCGCGAGGGCCATCGTGAAGACGAACTGGACGGCGGCGACGATCGGGATCAGCAGGAGGGTCGCGCTGATCCGCTCGGGGTAGGCCAGGATGAGGATCCCGGCCAGCGGGATCAGGCCGAAGGCGAAGCTCACGATCCCGGCGATCACGGCCGCGAACGGCAGGATGATCTTCGGGAACTGGACCTGCTTGATCAGCGCTTCCTGGCTGGTCACCGACGTCACGCCGTCGCCGACGGAGCTCGAGAACCACTTCCAGGGCAGGATCGCCGCGAAGATGAACAGGGGATAGTCCGGCGGCCCCGCGCCGCCGCGGATCACCGACACGAGGACGACGTACACGAGCATCTGGAGGAGGGGGTCGATGACCCACCAGAGGTTGCCGAGGAGGGTGTCGGCGCCCTTCCGCTTCATGTCGGCGCGGACGATGTAGCCGATCAGCCGGCGGCGCGACCAGATCTCCCGGAACGCCTCCGCGATCAGGCCGAACGCCCCGGGACGGACGCTCGTGTCGTAGACCAGGGTGGACGTCGTCATGGGCCGGGGGGAGGGTATCACGGGTCGCCGGGCCGGCCGGTCGCCCCGCCGGGGCCGGTCCGGGCCTCGCCCGGCCGAGCGTGGATCGCCTCCCGACGTGCGAGGATGGCGACGATGCGACGCGCGCCGCACCGGCCCTCCACCCGATGAACGTGACGATGTACGTGATGAACGACGTACGTCACGACTCGCGCGTCCGGCGGGAGGCAACGACGCTCGCCGCAGCCGGCCATCGGTTGACGATCGTGGGCTCCAGCGGGGCGTCCACGGCGGCCGGATCGGTCGAGGCGGACGCGATCGGCGAGGTCCGGGTCCTCCGCGTCGGCGAGCGCGGCCAGGTCCCGGCCCCGGTCGTCTGGGCGGATCGGCCCTGGACGCTCCGGCGTCGCGCGACCGGAACCGTCCTCGCGGGTGTCCGCGACTTCCCGGGGGCGGCGCCGCGGGCGGCCGTGACGGCGCTCGCCGCGATCGCGTCGCTGCCGTGGATTGCGCTGCGGGGTGCGTGGCTGGGGGCACGCCGGGCCCTCGGCCGTCCGGCGACGCAACGGCCGGGCTGGCTGACGTACCTCGCCGCGTGGCTGGGTCCGCGGCGGCGCTGGGCGCAACGGGCGACCTCGGTCGCCCCCGTCTCGGAGATCCACCATGCCCACGACCTCGAGGCGCTGCCCGCGGCGATCGCCGCGGCGCGACGGGACGGCGGCCGCGTCGTCTACGACAGCCACGAGATCTTCACCGGCTGGGGTCCGCTCCTGGCCCAGCCTCGCTGGCTTCGATCGTGGTTCGCGCGTCGGGAACGGCGGCTCGTCCGGGAGGTCGCCGCGATGGTCACGGTGAACGACGAAATCGCCGCGGTGCTGGAGCGCTCGCTGCGACCGCCGCGGATCACGGTGGTCCACAACTGCCCGCCCCGCTGGACCCCGCCCGCCGACGACCCGGGCCCCCTGCGCTCGGCCGCCGGGATCCCCGCCGGATGCCCGATCGTCCTGAGCCACGGCAACCTCCAGGCCAACCGGGGCCTCGAGCGGACGGCCGAGGCGATGACCCGCCCGGCCCTCGCGTCGGCCCATCTCGTGTTCCTCGGCTATGGCCGCCGCGTGGTGGATCCGCTCCTCGCCGATCCGCGCCTGGCCGGCCGCGTGCACCTCCTCGACCCGGTGCCGCCCGACGAGCTGCTCGCCTGGATCGCGGGCGCGGACGTCGACGTGATGGCGATCCCCGCCGTGGACGAGAACAGCCGGCTCAGCAGCCCGAACAAGCTCTTCGAGAGCCTTGCGGCGGGCGTTCCCGTCGTGACCAGCGACCTGCCGGTCCGGCGCCGGGTCGTGCTCGAGAACGGCGATGGCCCGCTGGGCGCGGCCTGCGACCCGGACGATCCCGACTCGATCGCCGCCGCGATCGCCTCGATCGTGCTCGCCCCCGAGGACGAGCGCCGGGCGCTCCGGGCACGCTGCCTGCGCGCGGCCCACGAGCGCTGGAACTGGGAGATCGAGGGGGCGAAGCTGGTGGCGCTGTACGACGACCTCGCGACGGCGCCGACGGGCTCGTCGCGACGGCCGGGAGCCGGCGGATGAGCGACCGCTGGATCGTCCTCCAGGAGGAGCAGCGCCGCCGCTTCGGCGGCGACCTCCGCCGCGCCCACATCCTGCGCCCGCTCGCGGAGCGGACGGCGGCGGTCGTCGCCGGCTGGTCGCCGGGGGCCGCCGGTCCGGTGGTCGCCAGGCATGGTGCCGGCGGCCTGCCCTGGGCCAGGCGGCAGCCGCCCCGGCTGGCCTCGGCGGAGGCCCTCGAGCTCGACCTGCTCGGCGACGTCGTCAGGCGCACCCGCCCGACCGTCCTCGACGTCCACGACGATCCGCTCGCCCAGCTCCGCGCGCTCGGCGTCCCGGCCGACCCCGCCCGCGAGGCCCGCCTCGCCGAGCGCATGACACGGAACCGCGAGGCGTTCGAGCTGCTCCTCGCGCCGACCGCCAGCTTCGCCGAGCTCGCCGGCCTGCCGGCCGATCGGACGATCGTCGCCCCGAACGGAACGGACACCGGGCTGATCCGGCCGCGGCCGTTCCCCGCCCGTCCCGCCGTCGGGTTCGCGTCCGGGGCGGCGCCGGGTCGCGGGATCGAGCTGCTCGTCGAGGCCGTCCGGTCCGTCCGTGAGGGTCACCCGGAGGTCCGCCTGCTGCTCTGGCTCGCGGCCACGGGGCCGGACAGCGAGACCTACCTCGCCGGCCTGGGCCGGGAGCTGGCCGCCGAGCCATGGATCGAGCTCGCCTCGACGACCTATGACCGGATGGCCGACGAGCTGGCCCGGGCGACGGTCCTCGCGATCCCGCACCCACCTGGCGAGTACCTCGACGTCGCGCTGCCGATCAAGCTCGTCGACGCGATGGCGGCGGGCCGGCCGGTCGTCGTCACGCCACGGGTCGAGACCGCCCGGATCGTCCGGGACGCGGGCTGCGGCCTGGTGGTGGAAGACGACGTCGCCGCGCTGGTCGCGGGTCTGTCGGCGCTCCTCGACGATCCGGATCGGGCCGCCCGGCTCGGCGCCAGCGGCCGCCAGCTGGCGGAGCGACGGTTCGACTGGGGCGTGATCGGCGAGACGGTGGCCGACGCCGTGCTGGCACGGGCCGGATGACGGGCTCGACCGAGGGGCGAGCGGCGGCGCCGGCCCACGGGCCGTCGATCCGCTTCGTTGACGAGCCCCTGGCGGCGGGACCGGCCGATGCCGGCGAACGGGTCGTCGTGCTCGACCCGGCCTGGACGCCGCGCGGCGACGAGCCTGCGATCCCGATCCGGACGGCGGCGCGGCGGGCCCTGGCGACGCAGGCGCCGCTCGATCGGGCGCTCGAGCTCGTCGACCGGTTCGCCGACCAGGCGGGCCTCGACGAGGCCCTCACGGTCGACGGCGTCGCGCTGTGGCCGCGCCGGCGCCTGGTCGCGTGGCGGCGGCTCCACGACCTCGTCCTCTGGCGGGCGATCCTCACGGACCTCGGCGTGGGTCGGGGAACGACGGTCCGGGCCGACGCGCCGCCCGAGGCCCTCCGGGACGTGCTGGCGGCCGCGGGCCTGGCCCCGGAGGCCGAGCGCCGGCCGGCCACCGCGACCGCGGACTCCGCGGCTCCCGACGGCCGGCGCCGGCAGGCCACGGTCGCCCGGCGCCTTGCCCGCCGGGTCCGCTCGATCGTGGGCGGACGGCCCAACCCGGCTGTTCCGCCGGCAGCCGACGCCCACGCGGGCGATCGCGAGCGCCTCCTCGCCGCGTTCGGGGCCGATCGCCGCCGCCTCCTCGTCCTGACCGACTCCGGGGTCCACCAGGAGGTCGAGACGGACGACGGCCCGCGCCGGCTCGATCCGTTTCTCGGCCCGATCGTCAACCGGCTCCGCGGGACCGCCCTCGAACCCGTCGTCGTGGACCTCGCCACCGGTTCGGCGCCGGCCGACGGAGCCGCCTCGTTCCGGGCGATCACGGCCGGCACGGACGATCCGGCCGCCCGGGCGAGCGCGCGCTCCGCCGCGGAGAGCGCGTCCACATCCCTGCGAGCCGCCGTCGCCGGCGTGGATCTCGACGGCGTCGATGTCGGCCCGGTGCTCCTCGACGACGAGCGCCGATTCGTGGCCGACGGGATCGCCCCGTGGCTGCTGACCCGCGGCCGGATCGAGCGGTTCCTCGCCACCGCCCGGCCCGCCGGGCTGCTCCTGATCAACGAGTACGGCCGCCCGGAGTGGCTGTCGGCCGCCCGCCGCCAGGGGATCCCCGTTGCGGCCGTCCAGCACGGGATCATCCATCGAGCCCACGCGGGCTACGTCCTGCCGCATCGGACGCCGGCCCTCGTCCTGGCCGATCGCACGTATCTCTTCGGCGACTTCGAGCGCCGGCTCCTGACCGCCGGCGTCTACCGCGAGCACGAGGTCCGGGTCGCCGGCTCGCCCCGCCTCGACCTCCTGGCGGCCCACGATGCCGCGACGTCCGCCACGGAGGCCGCCGCAGAGCGCCAGCGGATCCGGGAGGCGCTCGGGGCAGGCGCCGGCGAGCGGCTCGTCGTGTTCTCGTCGACGAACAACCCTGACCTGCGCCGGCTCGTGGTCGCCCCGATCCTCGCCGCGGTTCTCGACCGGGCGCTGCCGAACGTCCGGCTCGTCGTGAAGCTCCATCCGGCCGAGGCGCCGCACGATCTCTACGAGCGCCTGGCGGCGGGCCTGGCCGCGGCGGGCGGCTTCGACCCGCCGCCCGTCAGCGTGATCCGCGACGTCGACCTGTACGCGCTGCTGCGCGCCGCCGATGCCCACCTCGGGATCCATTCGACCGTCCTGACCGATGCGGTCGTGGCCGGCGTCCGCAACCTGATCGTGACCGGGTTCCCGGGCGGCGACCTGCTCGACTACGTCGCTCGCGGCGTCGCGACGCCGGTCCGGGACGGCGGCGACCTCCTCGCTGCCCTCGATGCGCCACCGCCCGCGCCCGACGACGCCGGGCGGGCCGCGTTCCTCGCGGACCAGCTCGACGGCGCCGACGCGAGTGAGCGGATCGCCGCCGACCTCGTCGCCTGGCTCGGCGGGTGAGCCCCGGTCGGGCCGGCGTCCGCCGATACGATGCACCGGTGCCGCACGCCGAACCCGACCGGGCCAGGCAACGCCGCCCGGTCGCGATGCTCAGCCACAGCTACTACGAGGAGGACCCGCGCGTCCGACGCGAGGCCGAGGCGCTCGTCGCGGGCGGTCGCCCGGTGGACGTCTTCGCCCTGCGCCGCCCCGACGATCCGGACGAAGGCGAGCTCGACGGCGTCCGGATCCATCGTCTCGACGTCCAGCGTCACCAGGGGGCGGGCATCGCGACCTATCTCCGGGAGTACCTCGCGTTCCTCGGCCGCGCCGGAGCCGCCGTGACCCGGCGCCAGCGCAGCCGCCGCTACGCGCTGGTCCAGGTCCACTCGATGCCGGACTTCCTCGCGTTCGCCGGGCTGCCGCTCCGGGTGGCGGGCGTTCCGCTGCTGCTGGACCTCCACGAGGCGATGCCCGAGTTCTTCCCGGTCCGGTTCCCGCGGGCGTCGAACCCGGTCGCGTCCCGCCTCCTCCGCTGGCAGGAACGGCTCGCGATCCTCGCCGCGACGCACGCGATCACCGTGAACGGGGCCCTCCGCGACCGGCTCATCGGGCTCGGCGTGCCGGCCCGGAAGGTCAGCATCGTCCCGAACCATCCGTCGCTCGGCCGGTTCGACCCGGCGGCCGCGCCGGCCCGGCCGTTCCTCGCCGACGGCGTCCTCCGCCTCGCCTACGCCGGCGCCGTCACGCCGGTCTACGAGCTCGACGTGGCCGTCGACGCCGTCGCCCGCCTGCGCGAGCTCCGTCCCGACCTCCGGACGCACCTCGACGTCTACGGCCGCGGCGACAGCGAGCAGCCCCTTCGGGCACGGGTCGCCCGCCTCGGCCTCGACGACGCGATCACGTTGCACGGCCGGATCCCGCTCGAGGACGTGCCCGCGGCGATCGCTGCCGCCGACATCGGGATCGCGCCGACGCATCTGGACAGCTACACCCGCTTCAGCCTCTCGACGAAGATCTTCGAGTACGGCGCGATGGCCCGACCCGCGATCGCGACGCGGCTGCCGCTCGTCGAGACGACGTTCGGGGCGGATGCGGTCGCGACGTACATCGCCGGAGACGCGGACGACCTGGCCCGCGTCGTCCTGCGCCTCGTCGACGACCCGGCGGAGCGCGAGGCCCGCGTGGCCGCGACGTCGCGCCTCGTCGCAGAGCTCGGCTGGGAGCAGACCGCTCGCGACTACCTCGCCCTCGTCGAGCGGCTTGCGAGCGACGGGCTATCCTTCCCAGCCGAACCGTTCGCGGACCGCGACGGGCGTGACGAGGGAACCCGGGAGGACGCGTGACGACCGATCGTTCGGTGGCGATCATCGGGCTGGGCTACGTGGGCCTGCCCCTCGCGATCAGCTTCGTGGAAGCGGGCCTCGAGGTGCGCGGGATCGACGCGAGCACGGGCCGGGTGGCCGAGCTCTCGGCCGGCCGCTCGCCGATCGACGACATCGACGACGCCCGGCTCCGGGCCGCCCTGGATCGCGGGCTCCGGATCATCGGTCCCGCCGAGGCCAACCTCGCCGAGGCGGACGTGATCGTCGTCTGCGTCCCGACCCCGATCGACAAGGCGAAGGTGCCCGACCTCTCG
>DATBGP010000251.1:0-2680 GCA_036557925.1 Candidatus Limnocylindrales bacterium
AACGCCTACAACGTCTTCCTGCTGCGGCAGTACTTCATGTCGATCCCGCGGGAGCTCGATGAGGCCGCGATGATCGACGGCGCCGGCCCGTTCCGGATCCTCCGCTCGATCATCGTCCCGCAGTCGATCGCGGCGATCACCGCAGTCTCCCTGTTCCACTTCTTCTTCGCCTGGAACGACTTCTTCGTCCCGCTGCCGTACCTGGCCGCGAAGCCGGATCTCCAGCCGCTCTCGATCGGGCTCCAGCAGTACAACGCCCTCTACTCGACCCAGCCGACGCTGATCCAGGCCTCGGCCCTGATGACCATGGCCGTGCCGATCGTCGTCTTCCTGCTGGCCCAGCGGGCGTTCATGCGCGGCGTCGTCGTCACCGGGGTCGAGAAGTGATGCCGACGGAGGCGGATCCACCCGGCGAGGGACCGGAGGCCGGCAACCACGACGCCGGTCGGCTGGCTGGCGACTGGCCGGCGATCCCGGCCGCCGCGTGGCGCCGCGGGATCGGCGTTCCCTGCGATGGCGTCGGCCATGCTCGCGTCTCCCTGCCGATCCTCGACGATGGCGAGTTCGCCGGCGTCCCGATCGGCGGGCTGGGGACGGGGAGCATCGGACGGACGTACCGCGGCGACGTCGCCCGCTGGCATCTCGAGGTGGGCCGGCATCGCCACGAGCCGGTGGCCGCCGATGGATTCGCCGTCTTTGTCGCCGGCGCAAAAGGCTCCCGGGCCACCGTCCTCTCGGCGCTCCGACCGAGCGAGCTGCCCGAGTGGGGCTGGACCCTGCCGGTCGGCGGCGGGACGTACCACGCGCTCTTCCCCAGGGCGTGGCAGACGTTCGAACCGGACGTCACGGGCGGCGTGCGACTCGTCGGAGAGCAGCTCTCCCCGGTCATCGGCGGCGATCTCGAGCGGAGCGCCCTGCCCGTCGGGGTGTTCGAGTGGTGGCTGGAGAACCCCGGGCCCGACCCACTGAGGGTCGGGCTCCTGTTCACCTGGGCCGACGTCTTCGCGGCAACCGGGCCCGCTCCGGCCCGACCCCACCGCGTGCATCGGCGCGCCGACGGCTCCCTCGCGATCGAGCTCGGCGATCCGGGCGACCGGGCGGCCACGAGCCTCCGGGGAACGTTCGCGATCGCCGCGGCCGCGGCGGACGGCGTGGAGCTCACGGCCCGCGCCCGGTTCGACCCCATCGCCGACCGCGACCTCTGGGCCGACTTCGCGGCCGACGGCCGCCTCGAGCGCGCGCCCGCCGATGACGATCCCCACTCCGAACTCCTCCCCGGCGGCGCGGCGCTCGCGGCCACGTTGGCCCTCGCCCCAGGCGAGCGCCGCTCCGTCCGGTTCTCCATCGCGTGGGACCTTCCGGTCGTCGAGTTCGGCGCCGGCCGGCGCTGGTGGAAGCGCTACACGAAGACGTGGGGCCGGTCCGGCGCGCGCGCCGTCGAGCTCGCCCGACACGCGCTCGACGAGGCGCCGGCGTGGCGGCGCGCGATCGAGGCCTGGCAGGCGCCGTACCTCGACGACGCGGAGCGACCCGACTGGTACGTGATGGCGCTCTTCAACGAGCTCTATTTCCTCGTCGACGGCGGCTCGTTCTGGGAGCACGGCGAGGTCGGCGGGCCGGAGCCGGACTCCGAGGACGTCGGCCGGTTCGCCCTGCTCGAATGCGTCGACTACCCGTTCTACGACACCGTCGACGTCGACTTCTACGCCTCCTTCGCGCTCCTCGAGGTCTTCCCCGAGCTCGAGCAGCGAGGGATCCGCGACCTCCTTGCCGCGATCCCGGTCGACGATCCGGAGATCGTGACGATCGACGCCTCCGGCGCCAAAGCGCGGCGGAAGGTCGGCGGGACGGTGCCCCACGACGTCGGCGGTCCCGGCGACGACCCGTTCGTGCGGCCGAACTGGTACCACTTCCAGGACGTCAACGCCTGGAAGGACCTCGGGCCGAAGTTCGTGCTGCAGGCCTGGCGCGACGCCGTCGCGGCGGGTCCCGGTGCCGGCGACGACCTCGTCCGTGACGTCTGGCCGACGGTCGAGGACGTGCTGACCCGCCTGGCCGCGGCGGATCGCGACGGTGACGGGCTGCCCGAGCATGACGGGGTCCCGGACCAGACCTACGACACGTGGCCGATGCGCGGTCCGTCCGCGTACGGCGGCTCGCTCTGGCTGGCCGCGGTCGCGGCCGCCGAGGCCATGGCCCGCCGCCAGGGCCTCGCCGAGGCGGCGACGCGGTGGGAACGCTGGTTCGAGCGCGGCCAGGTCGCGTTCGACCGCCGCCTCTGGCGGCGCGACCACTACGCCTACGACGGCAGCGACGGGGCGAGCTCCGACAGCGTCATGGCCGATCAGCTCGCGGGACAGTGGTACGCCGACGCGACCGGCCTGGGTGACCTGCTCCCCGCCGACCGGGTCGAGACGGCGCTTCGGACCATCCACGGCCTGAACGTCTGCACGTTCGGCGGTGGCCGGCTGGGCGCGGTCAACGGGATGCGGCCCGACGGGACCGTCGACGCGTCGAGCGAGCAATCGGCCGAGGTCTGGGTCGGGACGAGCTACGCGCTCGCGGCGTTCATGATCGGACGGGGGCTGGTCGCCGAGGGCTGGGAGACCGCCCGGGGCGTGGTCGAGACGACCTACGAGCGCGGGCGGTGGGTCCGGACGCCCGAGGCGGACGACGCCGC
>DATBGP010000252.1:0-5501 GCA_036557925.1 Candidatus Limnocylindrales bacterium
TCCTCGTCTCCGAGGTGATGGCCCAGCAGACCCAGGTGTCGCGGGTCGTGGAGGCATGGCCGCGGTTTCTCGCCCGCTTCCCGACACCGACGGCGCTCGCCGCGGCGACGCCCGCCGACGTGCTGCGGGAGTGGCAGGGCATGGGCTACGACCGGCGGGCGCTGAACCTCCGGCGGGCGGCGATCGTGATCCGGGACGACCACGACGGCCGGGTGCCGGACGACATCGCGGCGCTCGACCGGCTGCCGGGGATCGGGCCCTACACCGCCCGGGCGGTGGCCGCCATCGCGTTCGGGCGGCCGGTCGGCGCGGTCGACACCAACGTCCGACGCGTGCTGACGCGATCGCTCGCGGGATCCGCCGCCGCGGACGCGCCGGCTGCGTGGATCCAGGCCGCCGCCGATGCGGCGGTGGACCGCGAACGTCCGGGCGACTGGACACACGCGGTCATGGACCTCGGTGCGACGATCTGCCGGCCCGGCCGGCCGCGCTGCGGCGACTGTCCGCTGGCCCCGTGGTGCCGATGGGCTGCCGAGGGCGCCGAGTCGCCGCCGCGGCGGGCCGAGCCGCGATCCGCCGGCGACGCCGAGCCGGCGTTCCCCTCGACGAACCGCTGGCTCCGCGGCCGGATCGTCGATCGCCTGCGCGCCCTGCCGGACGATGCCTGGACGACGATCGACGCGCCGATCGGCGAGCACGACGCCGTCGCAGTCGAGCGGGCGCTGCTGGCCCTGGCCCGGGATGGGCTGGTGGAGCTCGAGGGCGGCGCCACCGAGCGGGTCCGGCTCGCGACGGCCTGACGCGCCGCCGGCCTGGCTGCGCGCCGCCGGCCCGGGTGCGCACCGCCGTCCGGGGGTACGCACCGCCGTCCGCCGCGTCCGCGCTACGCTTCGGTCGTGATGTCGTCCCCCTCCAGTCCGCGACCCACGCGGGAGCGCCCCGGCACGCCGCTGCCCGCCGACGACCCGGAGCTGATGGAGCTCGACCTGCGCGGGCTTCGGAGCGTCTGGGCCGAGACCGCGGACCGACCGCCGATGACCGCCGCCGCGATGACCGGCGCGGACCACCGGGCGCAGGCGCTCGGCGTCCCCGGGGAGTGGCTGATGGAGCACGCCGGTGCGGCGACCGCCGCGGCCGCGCATGCCCTCGCGCTCGACACGGAACGGTGGGGCCGCGGCCCCATCGTCATCCTGGCCGGACCCGGCAACAACGGCGGCGACGGGCTCGTCGCGGCGCGCCGGCTCGCCGCCGCCGGCGCGAAGGTGATCGTCGCCCTCGTCGCGGCCGAGGCCCGACCGTCGACCCCCGATGCCGCCCGGAACTGGGACCGGATCGTCCGCGACGAGCGAATCACGATCGTCCACACCCCGGTCGCCCGGGACGTCCAGCTCCTCAGGCACGGGATCGAGAAGGCGGCGATCGTCGTCGACGCGCTGCTCGGCACCGGCGTCCTCGGCCCCCTGCGCGAGCCGATCCGCTCGGCGGTCGAGCTCGCGAACCACGCCCGTTCGACGATGGTCCCCGTCCTCGCGGTCGACACGCCGACCGCGGTCGACCTCACGTCAGGCGACCCCTCGGACCCCGTCGTCCGGGCCGACCTGACGATCACCTTCCACCGGCCGAAGACCGGGCTGCTGACCCGGAACGGCAAGGCCCTCGCCGGCCGGGTGCTCGTCGCGCCGATCGGCATCCCGCAGGAGGCCGATCGTGTCTGACGGCGCCACCCCGAACCGGTCCCCGGGCCTGCGCGAGGCGCTCGTCATCGGCGGCCTGACCGTCGTCGTCGTCCTCGCGGCGGCCGTGATCACGTTCCTCCTGCCGCCCGACGCCCGCGACGTCGTCTTCCGCACGCCGCTCCTGATCCTCGTCCTGATCGTCGGAACCGCCGGCGTCCTCTGGCGGATCACCCGGCCCGGTCCCGGCGCAGGTTCCGGCCCCGGACCTCGATGAGCGCGGCGCCGCTCGAGGCGCGCCGGCGCGATCTCGCCGCGCTGGCCGACGGCCCGCTGGACGTCCTGGTGATCGGCGGCGGCATCGTCGGCACTGGGGCGGCCCTGGACGCGACGACCCGTGGCCTCCGCGTCGGGCTGGTCGAACGGGACGACATCGCGGTCGGGACGTCGTCGCGCTCGTCCCGGCTGATCCACGGCGGGCTGCGCTACCTGGAGCAGTACCGGTTCGGGCTCGTCCGCGAGGCGCTCCGGGAGCGGACGCGCGTGCTCCATCTCGCTCCGCACCTCGTGACGATCCAGCCGCTGCTGTTCCCGCTGTTCGGCTGGCCCGTCGTCACGCGCGTCTTCTACCAGACGGGGATGACGCTCTACGACGTCCTCGGCGCTCGACACGACGGCGGCTGGCATCGACACCTCTCCGTCGACGAGGTCCTCGCCCACACGCCGGGCATGCGCCGGGCGCGGCTTCGCGGCGGCCTCCTCTTCCATGACGGGATGGAGGACGACGCCAGGTACACGCTCGGCGTCGCGCGCACCGCCCAGGCGGACGGCGCGACCGTCGTGACGCGAGCGCGCGTGGATCACCTGCTCGAGGAGGGCGGTCGCATCGTCGGCGCGCGGGTCCACGACGCGGTCGACGGCGAGGAGCTCGAGGTCCGGGCGCGCGTCGTCATCGACGCCACCGGCGTCTGGGGCGCGGATCCCGCCTCGCCACTGTCCGGCGGCACGCGACTGTTGCCGTCGCGCGGCGCCCATCTCGTCGTCGCCCGGGACCGGATCCCGAGCGATGTCGGGCTCACGATCCGGGTCCCCGGCAAGGTCGTCTTCCTCGTCCCGTGGCCGCACTACTGGCTGATCGGGACGACCGATGCGCCGTACGACGGCCCGATCGACCGCCCGACCGCCGGCCGCGACGAGGTCGACGAGCTGCTCGAGGCCGTGAACCGCGTCCTCGACGTCGACCTCGCCCGGAGCGACGTCGTGGGCACCTACGCCGGGCTGCGACCGTTGATCGCGCCGTCCGGCGACGACGCGTCGACGGTGCGGGCGTCGCGCGAGCACCGGGTGGTGGTCGAGCGGAACGGCCTCGTCCGGGTCAGCGGCGGCAAGTACACGACCTACCGGGCGATGGCCGAGCAGACCGTCGACGCGGCCCTGGGCGTGCTCGGCGAACGCCCCGCCGATCGACCGACCGGGACGGTCGACCGCAGGCTCATCGGCGCGGCGGATCGGCCCGAGCTCGACGCCCTGAGCGCGCGGCTGTCCACCGAGGTCGGCCTGGATCGTCCCGTCGCCGATCGCCTGGTCGCGCGCCACGGCACGGAGGCGGCGGCGATCGTCGCGCTCGGCCGCGAGTGCCACCTGCTGACGCGGCTCGTGGAGGGCGAGGAGCATCTCGAGGTCGAGGTCCTCTGGGCCGCCCGCCACGAGCTGGCGCTCTCCCTCGATGACGTCCTGTCGCGCCGGATGCGTCTGGTCCAGGAGCTGCCCGATCGCGGCGCCGCGATCGCGCCGCGGGTCGCCGAGATCCTCGGCGCGGAGCTCGCGTGGGACGAGTCCCGGCGATCGGCGGAGGTCGCCGCCTTCCTCGACCGCGCCAACCGCGAGTTCGCGGTCGCCTGATGGCCGATCCCGACCTCGTCCTCGCCCTCGACGAGGGGACCACGAGCGCCCGCTCGATCGTCTTCGACCGCTCGGGCTCGATCGTCGCCGTCGCCCAGCGCGAGTTCGAGCAGCGCTTTCCGGCGCCGGGCGACGTCCGCCACGACCCGGAGGCGATCTGGGATGCCCAGCTGGCGACCGCTCGCGAGGCGATCGCGGCGGCGGGCGGCGTCGGGCGGATCGCCGCGATCGGCGTGACGAACCAGCGCGAGACCGCCGTGATGTGGGAGCGCGCCACGGGCGGTGCGGTCGCCGACGCGATCGTCTGGCAGAGCCGCGTCACCGCGCCGTTCTGCGAGGAGCTCCGGGCGGCCGGCCACGAGGCCGCGGTCCGCGAGAAGACCGGCCTTCCGATCGATGCCTACTTCAGCGGCCCGAAGCTCCGCCAGATCCTCGTCGAGGATCCGGGCCTCCGGCCCCGCGCCGAGCGTGGCGAGCTGGCCGCCGGGACGGTCGAGTCGTTCCTGATCTGGCGGCTGACCGGCGGCCGGCTCCACCTGACCGACGTCTCGAACGCTTCGCGGACCCTCCTCCTCGACATCCGGAGCGGCACGTGGGACGACGAGCTGGCCGCGCTGATGGAGGTCCCGACCGCCCTCCTGCCCGAGGTCCGGAGCTGCTCGGAGGTCTACGGCGAGACGGATCCGGCGCTCTTCGGCCGGTCGATCCCGATCGCGGGCTCCGCGGGCGACCAGCAGGCGGCCACCTTCGGCCAGGCGTGCTTCGCCGTGGGCGAGGCGAAGGTCACGTTGGGGACGGGCGCATTCCTCCTCGCGAACACCGGCGAGCCGGTCGTCGAGTCGCGGCACGGGCTGCTCGCGACGATCGCCTGGCAGCTCGGGCCGCGCGCGCCGATCGTCCACGCGATCGAGGGCTCGGTGTTCGTGACCGGGGCGGCCGTCCAGTGGCTGCGCGACGGGCTGGGGCTGTTCGACTCGTCGGGCGAGGTCGAGCGGCTGGCTGCGTCCGTGCCGGACAGCGATGGGGTCGTGGTCGTTCCGGCGTTCGTCGGGCTCGGGGCGCCGTACTGGGACCCGGACGCACGAGGCGCGATCCTCGGCCTGACCCGTGGGAGCACGGGCGCCCACCTCGCGCGGGCGACCCTCGAATCGATCGCGTTCCAGGTCCGCGACGTCGTGGAGGCGATGGACCGCGATCTCGGCCGGCCCCTGACGGAGCTGCGGATCGATGGCGGCGGGGCGGGCGACATGGTCTGCGGTCTCGTGGCGGACCAGGTCGGCCGAGCGGTCGATCGACCGGTCGTGTCCGAGACGACGGCGTTCGGCGCCGCGGCGCTCGCGGGCCTGGCCGTGGGCCTCTGGCGGGATCCCGCGGAGATCGCCGCGATCCGCCGGATCGATCGGCGGTTCGAGCCATCGGCGTCGCCCGAGGCCGACCGCGCGCGCGAAGCCGGCTACCGCGACTGGGGGCGCGCGGTCGAGCGGGCCCGAGGCTGGGCGGCCGGCCGCTGAAACGAGCCCTCGCCGGCGACGGAATCCGCGCCGATCGGCGAAAATACCCCTGTACAAGTCCGTCGTGGGTCGTCTAGACTCCCGCGCGGAAGCGCCATGGAAGCGTCCATGGCTAGAACAGACGTAGCTCGACGACGACTCGGACTCCTCTCACGGCTGACGCGAGAACCCGGAGGGATCGCGCGGCTACCGAGAGGAGTTTTCGTTTCGTGTACAGCGACAAGAACCTGACCTGCGCCGATTGCGGGCAGGAGTTCGTGTTCACCGCGAGTGAGCAGGACTTCTACGCCCAGCGCGGGTTCACCGAGCCCCGACGCTGCGCGTCGTGCCGCGCCAGCCGGAAGGCCGCGCGGAACGCCAATGGCGGCGGCAGCTACGGCAGCTCCGGCGGCGGTAGCAGCAGCTACGGCAGCTA
>DATBGP010000253.1:0-13218 GCA_036557925.1 Candidatus Limnocylindrales bacterium
GCCGAGCAGACGTACGAGCACATCGCGGCGACGGGGTTCGGCTCCCGCGACAGGATGTAGCCCTCCTCGAACCGGCCCTCGGCCGCGAGGTTCAGGTAGCCGCGGCAGTTCGTCCCCACGGGGCAGGCTTCCTGGCACTCGATGTTGCACTGGAGCCAGGAAGCGTCGACGGGCTGGACGAGGAATTCCTGGAAGGGGTCGATCGCCAAGTCGAGGACGTGCCTTTCGAATGTGGTCCGTTCCGGGGAGTTCGAGCGTCGGGCAGGGCTTGCAGGGCCGCTGGCCGGCACCGTGAAATCTACCATCGCGAGCGTGAGCCCCGCAAAGACGCGGACCGCGGCGGATCGGCGTCCGGTGGACCGCGGTGGGGCTCCGTCCGCTCGCGGATTCGGCCCGCCGGGGGCGTTCCCGTGCCAGCTCCGCAGGTTGACCCGCGCAGCGTGCGCAGCTACGCTCGGCGGAGGGGGAGCCGAACGGCCGAACCGGCGGCCGAGGAGGACTGCGGATCTTGAGTGCGAGCGAGTTCGCCTTTCTGGCCCTCGGTCTCGTGCTCGGGCTCGCCACCGGTGCCGCGCTCATCGAAGTCCTGCGATCCCGTCCGCCGTCGACGCGCGAGGTCCGGGTGACCGTCGCGCCGAACGCGATCCACGCTCGATACGCGGCCACGCTGTCCCATCCGACCGCCACGGACGACGACCCCGGACCGGCGGAGCTGGGTCCCGGCGACCGCCGCCAGGCCGACGGACTCGCCCAGGAGCCGGACGCGCCACCCGCCCGTCGGGCCGGCGACGTCGCCTCGGCCGCGGTCCCCGGATCGTCCGCACAGCCGGCTCGACCGGCCGCGGACCCGGTCCGCGATGGAACGCCTGTTCCATCTGCGTCGACGGACGGCGGCCGGGAAGGCCGGCTGGATCCGCTCCGACCGGCGCCGATCGACGACCTGCATGCGACCACCAAGGTCGCCGTCCCGATGTCCCTCGAGCCGGACCCGCTCACGGCCGCGCTCCGGTCGACGGCGGCGGCGGTCGCGACGGTCGCGATGGCCGATCCGGAGGGCCGATCGTCGGTCGGTCACCCGATGGCCGTGGCCGTCGCGGCAACCACGGGGACGAAGGTCGCCCGCGGGCAGGCCGCTTCGGCCCAGGCCTCGTCAACCGACGGCGCCGGGGCGTCAGGTGACGGGCCGGCACTCGCCACGGGACCCTCCGGCTCGTCCGCGCCGGCGTCGGCGCCCGCGCCGGTCGAGGCCGGCCCGTGCGCCGACGAGCGCCGCATCGCCGACGAGCGCTGCGCCGTGGCGACGAGGGCGCGCGAGGGGGCCGAGACCGCGGCCGACGCGCTCCGCACGGCCCAGCGCGCATACGACGAGCATCTCGCGGCGGCCGAAGCGGGAACCGCCGCCGCGGACCCGCGATCCGTGCGGGGAGCCAAGGAGGCCGCCCAGCAGCGCTTCCGCGACGCCCGGGCCCGGGCGACGACCCGTGACGACGTCGAAGGCGCCGCGCGGGTCTGGCTCGCCGAGATCAACCAGATCAACACGGAGACCCGCGACGCGGCTGCCCGGGCCGAACGCAGTCGGGCCGCCGCGACGTCACTGGCGATGACCCTGGAACGGCTGGCCGTCGAGGCCGACGCCGCGCGGATCTCGGCCGAGCAGGCGGACGAGGCCTGCGTCGCGGCCCGGGAGGCGCTGGCGGCCTGCGACGAGGCTCGGGCGCTCGAGGCGGCGGTCGCGGCCCGTGCCGCGGAGGCGCCGGCGGGTTCCGACGCTCCCGCCGACGGACCTGCGGACACGCCGCCGCCGCCGGTTGCCGCAGGCGCCGGAGGCACGATCGCCGCCGCGACGCCCGAGCCGGCCGAGGAGTTCGCCATCGCCGGCTCGATGGGCTCCCGGGCCGGACAGGACGCCCTCATCCTCCGGATCCTCCGCGGCGACCACGCGGCGATGCAGCATGCCGTGGCCAGGCTCGCCGGGTCGGACCCGGAGGAGACGCGGCGCCGACAGGCCCAGCTCGGCGGCCTCGCGGATGCCCTGATCGCCCGCTCGATCGAGGCGTCGGCGTTCGACTTCCCGATCGACCACTTCTTCTGGGGACCGTTCAGCCAGTCCCAGAACCGCGACATCGCCGCAGGTCTCTCGTCGCTCGGCTTCCGGTTCGACGGCTTCGGCGGGTGGGTGGACGAGCGCTTCCCGAGCCAGCGGGATCTCGCCCTCGCGGTCGGCTACGCCGGCCTGGACCCGATGCGGATCCGCCGCTGGCCCAACGAGGCCGAGACCCGGGACCTGCTGCAGGACGTCCGCGTCGCCGCGGACGAATACGTCGCGTCGGCCGCCGGCGGGATGACGCTCGGCGAGCTCGTCACCCTGCTCGGCCGGCGGGCCGATGCGCTCACGGACCTCTGGAACGACTGGGGCACGGTGCGGCCGGTCCTCCTCGGGAGCGACTAACCGGTCGTCGCGGGCGGGGCCGGCTCGTCGACCGCGGCGGTCGTCGCCGCGGCCAGCGACGGATCGGGTCCCTCGTCCTCGTCGTCGTCGATGACGATCAGCCTGAGCGCCTCCCCCGCCGCCGCCCCGATCGCCTCGCCCTCCTCCGCGGCCCAGGTCCGGATCCGCTCGGCCAGCTTGTCCGGCTCGCGGATCTGGCTGGCGTGCGCGGCGAGCGCGGCGATCTTCCGATCGATCGTCGCGCTGACGTCGACGCGGACGTTCGGCTCGTTCGGCCAGAAGAGATAGAGCCGTCGGACCCGATGGGCGGCGAGCCCCGACCGGGCGAGCGACGGGAAGGCCATCGGGTTACGGGCCGCCGGATAGACCGCGTCGACGGCCGCGATCCCCGCCTCGCGATGGTCGGTGTGGTTGATGCCGCCGTCGCGGTAGAAGACGACGGTCGGGTCGGTAGCCAGCACCGCGTCCGGCTTGAAGGTCCGGATTTCCCGGACCAGATGCTCGCGCAGCACGAGGTCGTTCACGAGCGCGCCGTCGGGCATGTGGAGGTACGTGACCCCGGCGTACCCCACGATGTCCGCCGCCGCCTGCTGCTCGCGCTCGCGCAGCGCCGCGAGCTCGAGTGGATCGGCGTCCGGATCCTCGCCGCCCGCGTCGCCGCTCGTGCAGCAGACGAGCCAGCCCGTGGAGCCGGCATCGATCCAGCGCGCGGCCGTTCCGGCCGGTCCGAAGTCGGCATCGTCGGGATGACCCGCGATGACCATGAAGCGATCGGGGCGCCAGGCGTGGGCTACGTCATTCATGTGAGGCCGTTCCGTCCCATGATCCCGTTGTTTCAGGTCTCGCGACGGGTCTATCATTCTGAGCCGAGGCTTCGCTCGTCTCCCCCCACGAGCGAAGCCTCATACGTGTGCGGCGTCGCGGCCTCCGCAACGCCCGTGGCGGTCGGACCGCCCGCCGATCAGTGGGCGACGGCCGACTGGGCCTCGTCCAGGGCCGCCAGGACGTCCGCGGCGTGCCCCTCGGGCTTGACCTTCTCCCAGGTTTGCGCGATGCGTCCCTGGGGATCCACGAGGAATGTCCGGCGGGCGACGCCCCAATAGGTCTTGCCGTAGTTCTGCTTCTCGACCCAGGAGCCGTACGTGTCCGCGACCGCGTGGTCCTCGTCGGCGAGGAGCAGGAAGGGCAGCCCGAACTTCTCGCGGAACTTCCGCTTGCTCGTCAGGCCCTGCGGGCTGATCCCCCAGACGTCGGCGCCGCGCTCGGTGATCGTCTCGTTCGAGTCGCGGAACTCGCACGCTTCGACCGTGCAGCCGGGCGTGTCGTCGGCCGGGTAGAAGTAGACGACCGTCCAGCGACCGCGCTGGTCGGCCAGGCGATGGATCGTGCCGGTCTCGTCGGGAAGGGCGAAGTCCGGGGCGAGCTCGCCGGCGCTCGGGATGCTCATCGTCAGAGCCTAGCAGGGGTCTCGACGACGAGCAGACGGCCCTCCCCGATCGTCACTCCGGCCTGGGCCGAGGTGCGGACGTTCGAGAGGCCCCGCGATGGCCCGATCCGCAGCGGCTCGTCCCGGAGCGGGTATCGCAGGCCCTCCGTCGTGACCCCGAGGACGTCGCCGCCGAACGGCAGCAGCGAGACCAGGTCGCCGACGCGGCCGGCCAGGTCCATCCCGCCCGGGCCGGCGAGGCGAATCCGGGTCGCGGCGCCGAGGAGCCGGACGTCCCGGCCCCGGAGGCCCGGATGGGCGAGCAGCCAGACGTTGCCGAGCTCGTGGTCGAGGCGCTCCCCGCCGAGGGCGCCGAGGACCGTGATCCGGGTGGGCCCGGCGCGGATGGCCGCGAGCACGGCCAGCTCCGCGTCGGTCTCGTCCTTGTCGGTCGCCGCCCGTTCGATCCGGACGCCGGCGGCGGCGAGCCGGTCGAGCTCGGCGGGCGCGATCGAGTCGCCGTCGCCCACCCAGAGATCGATCCGGCGTCCCAACTGCACGCCATGGCGCGCCCCGCCGTCCGCGGCGATCACGAGGTCCACGCCGTCGGACCAGCCCGGCCAGGCACGGTCGAGATCCGCCTCGGGCTCGACCGTCCCGTCGGCGAGGATCAGGGCATGGGCCGCGGTCATCCGGCCGCCAGGTGGCGGTCCACCCACGCCGCGACGGACGGCGCGATCTCGTGAGCACCCGCCGCACGCAGGGCCGCCGGGTCGCCGAGGACCGATTCGATCCCGATCGCACGGGCGCCGACCGTGATCGCCATCTGCATGTCGGTCGGGGCGTCGCCGACGTAGGCCGAGGCCTCCGGCCGGTGGCCGTGCCCGGCCAGCCGGAGCGCCCGTCGGAGGGGCTCGGGATCGGGCTTGTGGACCGGCAGGTCGTCACCGAACACGCGCACGGGCAGGAGCCCGCCGAGACCGGTCCGCTCGAGCTGCGGCTCGACGACCGCCCGATGACCGGCCGTGACGAGTCCGAGCGAGGCTCCCGAGTCGCGGAGGCGGGCGAGGGCTCCATGCACGCCCTCGAAGGCGAGGACGCTGTCGCCGTCGGCCGCGAACGCGGTCTCCCAGATGCCGTTGGCCTCCTCGAGGCGGTCGCCCGGGATCCCGAGGCGGCGGTACATCTCGCGCCAGTCGGGCGTGTAGTGGAGACGGTAGGCGGCGACGTCGAACGGCAGCCCGAACGCGGCCATCACCGCGGTGTTCGCCGCGTGGAACGCGGTCAGCGAGTCGACGAGCGTCCCGTCCCAGTCGAAGAGGATCGCCTCCATCGCCGGGATGCTAGCCGATCGAATCGTCGTGCCGGCTCACGCGACCCGGCGGAATCCATGCCGTAGACTCCGGCCGTGCCCGAGCCGCCCGAACACCCCGCGATCGCGCGTGTCCGCGAAGCCGCCGCCCGGAAGGGCGTGACGCTCGACGTCCACGTCTTCGACGAGTCCACCCATACCGCCGCGGAGGCCGCCGCGACGGTCGACGCGGAGCTCGGCCAGATCGTGAAGTCGCTCGTCTTCGTCGCGCCGTCCGATGGCGGCGACCTCGAGCCGGTGCTCTGTCTCGTCAGCGGCCCGAACCGGGTCGACCTGGCCCGGCTCGCCGCGGTCACCGGCCAGCTGGACGTCCGGCGGGCAACGGCGCGCGAGGCGCAGGAGCTCACCGGGTTCACGATCGGCGGCATCCCACCGATCGGCCACAGCCGGCCCGTCCGGACGATCATGGATCCGGACCTCACGCGCTTTCCGGTCGTCTGGGCAGCGGCCGGGACGTCGACCGCGGTCTTCCCGGTGCCGCCGGGAACGCTCCGGGTGCTCTCGAACGCCACCGTCGCGCCGATCGCCGAGGATCGCGACGAACGCGACGGGGCGACGGCGCCCGGGTCCGCGACGGCCGGGCCTGCGACGCGCGCGCCCGAGGCGGCCACGACGGGCGGGGCTGAGGCCCCCGCGACGATCGGCGGCCCGACCACGTCGAACGCGGGAGCGTGACGGGCGAGCCACCCGGGGCCGGGCCGGTGCACTCGGCCGCCCAGCCGAGCGACGCGACGATCGGCTATCCGGGCGGCCTGCGGGCCCGCTGGCGTTGGGCCGGCAGCGGCCAGGGCGCCGCGGTCTTCGCTCTCACCGAGGCCGGCGGCACCCTCGAGGATCTCGGCCCGATCGTCTCGCCGTCGTACGAGAGCCTCTGCCGCGCGGAGCTCCGGGTCGACGGTCCGGCCGGCGCGTGGACCGTCCGGTTCGCGTCGCTGATCAGCGACGAACCGGCCGGGCTCGTCTGGGACGACGCCGGGCTCCTCGTCGTGAAGTACGGCTTCCACACCTACGGGCTCGAGAGCCGGACCGGGGTGATGCGCTGGAACCATCGGTCCGCGTCGCCGATCCTCGCGGTGTTCGGGTCGCCCCGGCTCCGGCACGTGGTGGTCCAGGCCGAGATCGAGACCTTCGCGATCGAGGAGGACGGAACGGTCGGCTGGCGGATCGCCCACAGCGACGTGGTGACCGAGGCCGCGCTCATCGGTGGGCGGCTCGTGCTGACGAGCTTCGCCGGGCAGGCGATGGCGATCGATCCCGCGACGGGTCGGGTGCTCCCGGGCTGAGCCGGCCCGGCACCGCCCCCCCGCCCGGCACCGCCGCCCCGCCCGGATTCACACCCGGAGGACGTTGGGGCGAGCGCTCGGTGAGTCCCGAGCAGGATCCGGCGCGAACGTCGCCTTCCGAGGCTCACCCCGGGCCCGAGACCGTGGCTCGGCACGGGACCGTCGATCGAGGGTTCCCGGGGTGCACATCTGACCAAGTCGAGGCAGGAGACGTGGAAAGGTGCGACGACCGACGGCATCCGCCCGGGCAGGACGGGATCGCGGGCAGCAAAGGGCCCGAAGGAACCTACCCGCGGCGTGGGCGTTGATGCGATCGCTGCCGTTAGCCTGCGCTCGACCCCTCCGGGCTGACCCGAACGCTACCGGCCGAACCGGCGGTGGGTCAATCCCGGTTGTCCACGAATTCGGGCGACGCCGAGGAGGATTGTCCACACCCCATCCCGAGCCCGTCCACGAGTCGCTCCGGCGTCGGCGGGGCAGCCCCGGATCGCGGTCTATCATCCCCGCGTGACTCCCCTCGTCCTCGCCACCGCGGGTGTCGTCGCCCTCGTCGCGGCCGGCCTGATCCTGCGGACGTTCGGCCCCCGCTACCGCGTCGCACGGCTCCTCGCGACGACGCCTCGGGTCTCGGTCGCCGAGGCGAACGAGCTGGCGCGGAGCGGGCGTCGGGCGTACGTCCGGGTCGACGGCCGGATCGACGCCGACGACGACTTCGAGGGCCCGGAGCACCAGCCGCTCGTCCTCCGCCGGGTCCGGTTCGAGAGCCGATCGGGCGGCCGCTGGCGGGTGTTCGAGGACCAGCGCCAGGTCGTCCCGTTCCGGGTGGACGAGGGCCTCGACTCGATCGCCGTCGACATCGACGTTCTCGACCAGGGGCTCGTCGTCGTGCAGCGCGAGTCGGTCGGGGTGGCGGCCGACGTCGCCGACCGCGTCCCGGACGGCACGGCGCCGGACGTTCCCGTTCGCGTCCGGATCGACCAGGTCTCGTCCGTGGAGCACGCGATCGTCCTGGGGTTCCCGGTGCCGGTGTCCTCGGCCGGCGCGGACGCGGCCGACGGAGCGGCACACGACGTCCAACCGACCGCGAAGCTCACGGCCGGCCGCTCCCGTCCCCTCGTCCTGACGGTCCTCGAGCCGGACGAGGCGATGCGCGTCCTCGCCGCCGACGGCCGGGGCCGGACGCGGCTGGCCGGCGGCCTGATCGCCGTCGCGGCCGTGCTCGTCGCGGGCGCCGCCCTCTGGGCGATCGCCGGCGCCCTCGCCCCCGCCCTGATCCCGATCGCGCCGTGGCTCGACGGCCTCGTCGGCGTGGCTCTCGCCGCCAGCCCGGAACCCAGCGCGGCGACCGGCGGCGACCCCCGCAGCAACGGCCAGGGTCCGGGGCTCGTCGGCACGCCCGGGCTGGCGATCCTCGGCGTCGCCACGATCGCGATCCTCGCGGTCGTCGCCACCACCGTCTACGTCCGGCTGACCACGCCGGGCCGGGACGATCCGGCGCCCTCCACGGAGGAGCGCGACGACCCGTCACGGAGCGGGCGGGGCGGCGGCTGATCGAGCCTCCAGCCCGCCCCGGAGCCGCCCGGAGGACTTTCGTCCTATTGGAAAGAAGTGTGAGATCGGTAGGCTCGCCTCGTCGACTTGACATTTCCTCCATGGGTCTTCGGTGCCGAGCGCTCCTCTCACCCGCCCGATCGACGCCACCCTCTCGGTGACGAAAGCCGCCCGGTTGCTGGGCGTGCATCCGAACACCGTTCGTGCGTGGAGTGACGCCGGGCGCCTGCGCTACTACCGGATCAACCCCCGCGGTGACCGCCGCTACCGGCTGGGCGATCTGCAGCGCTTCCTCGCTGCGGCCGAGAACAGCCCCGAGGTGGGGCCGGGGATCGCCGTCGCGACCCCGCTCGTCGGCCGGCGCGGCGTCGCGATCGCCGCGGCCGCGGACCGCGCCGCGGAGGGCCGCGGCATCCCCCACGACCGCGAGCGGCTCCGCCGTCGGGCCGACCTCGCCACGATCAGCGCCCTCACGAGGATCGCCGGCGACCCCGAGTCCCTCGACGAGGTCCTGCGCCAGGCGGGCCTCGTGATCCGCGAGCGCGGCGGCTTCCGGACGGTGACGATCCACGAGGTCCGGGGCGACCGGCTGATTCCGCGGGCCTCCACGTCAGGCAGCGGCGCCCGCCTCCCGGAGCTGCCGCGGACGTTCGGCGCGATGGGCGCCGCCCTGGAGCGGGCGGCGACCGCCGATCCCGGGCCGGTGGCCGGCGACGGCTACGGCGGTGTCGGCGACGGCGTCGGCGGGATCCGCGAGGTCTCGATCGCGATCCCCGGCGCGGTCCCGGGCGATGACTCGCCGTGGGGCGTCCTCTCGCTCGCCGCCGATCCGGACGGGGACCAGACGGCGATCGATCCCGACTTCCTCCTGGAGCTCGCCGCAGCCCTCGGGGTCGTCGTCGCGTCCGCGCTCCGAAGCGACGAGTCGGCTCACCGGCTGCATCGCGCGGACGCCCTCCGGCGCGTCGCCAGCGACATCGGCAGCCGTCTCGACCTCGACCGGATCCTCGCCGGCCTCGTCGACCACGCGATGGTCCTCTTCAACGGCGATCGCGCCGCGGTCTTCCTGCGCTCGCCGGACGGCCGGGCGACCGCCGAGGTGAGCCGCGGGCTGTCCGCCCGCTACCTCGAGTCGGTCGTCGACTTCCCGACCCGATCGCTGCCGTCGGTCGCCGCCGCCGCGCGCCGGCCGCTCTTCGCCACCGGCTATCGCAACGACCCGCGCGCAGCCGACGTCCGCGCCGCGGTGGTCCAGGAAGGCTTCGACACGATCTGCACGGCGCCCCTGTTCGACGGCGACGACCTGCTCGGCCTCCTGAACGTCTATCACGACACCCCCCACGCCTGGACGACCGACGAGCTCGACACGATGGGCGCCCTCGCCGAGCAGGCTGCCGTCGCGATCAAGAACGCCCAGAACTACGGGAAGATGGCCGCCTGGGCCGCCCAGCTCCAGTCGATCCAGCAGCTCGGCGCACGGCTCGCCCGGCTCGCGAACGAGAAGGAGATCGGCGTCGCGATCGCGACCGAGCTCCGGCAGCTCATCGACTACCACAACGTCCGGGTCTACCGGCTCCGCGGCCAGGACCTGATTCCCGTCGCGATGCGAGGCCAGGTCGGCGAGTACGTCGACGAGACGCCGGAGCAGCTCGAGGTGAAGTTCGGCGAGGGGATCACCGGCTGGGTTGCCGAGCATCGGATCGCCCAGAGCCTGCCGAACGCCGCCGCGGACTCCCGCGCCAACACGATCCCGGGCACCGACGACGACATGGACGAATCGATGCTCCTCGCGCCGATGACGTACGAGGACCAGGTCCTCGGCGTCCTCGTCCTCTCGAAGCTCGGGCTCCACCAGTTCACCGACGACGACCTGCGCCTGCTCGTGATCTACGCGAGCTTCGCCGCCCAGGCCTTCGCGAACGCCGACGCGACCGGCCTCCTCCGGGCCCAGTCCGAGGCCCTCGGCCGCCAGCTCGCGAACCAGCGGGCGCTCCTCGGTGTCACGGAATCGATCCTGATGACCCTCGAGCCGCAGGCGATCCTCGACCAGGTCGCGGAGCGCCTCTCGGAGCTCGTCGGCTACGACAACCTCTCGATCGAGGTCCTCGATCGCACCACCGGGCTCCTGCGGCCGCTGACCGCGAAGGGCGTCCACGCCGCCGAATACATGGAGCCGTGGCAGCCCGGCGAGGAAGGCCTCGCAACGTGGGTGGTCGCGAACAACGAGCCGGCCCTCGTCCGGGACGAGGGTGCGGATCCGCGGGTCAATCAGTTCCGCTCGACCGGTCCCCTCGACGGCAGCCTGATCTGCGTCCCGCTCCGCGGGCGCGACGGCGCCACGGGCGTGCTGACGCTGGAGCGGCTCGGCCTGGAGCAGCGCTACAGCGAGGAGGAGTTCGAGCTCGTCCAGCTGTTCGCGGCGCAGGTCTCGATCGCGCTCCAGAACGCCGAGGTCCACCGGGCGGTCGAGATCCGGGCCCAGACGGACGACCTCACCGGCCTCCTGAACCACGGCACGTTCCAGGACTGGCTCGCCCGCGACGCCCTCTCGCGCGACCCGTTCAGCCTGATCATGCTCGACCTCGACGACTTCAAGGCCGTCAACGACGGCCTTGGTCACCAGGCCGGCGACCGGCTCCTCGCCGAGATCTCGAACGCGCTGGTCGCGGCGGGTCGCGAGAGCGACCGCGTGTTCCGCTACGGCGGCGACGAGTTCGCCCTGATCCTGCCCGGCGCCGATGCGGCGGCGGCCCTCGGCGTGGCGGAGCGGGTCCGGGGCGCGGTCCAGGAGATCGGCGCGAGCGGCTCGGTGTGGAGCGATGCCGAGGTGCCGATCAGCGTCTCGATCGGCGTGGCGACGTTCCCGCGCGACGGCACGACCGCCGAGGAGATCCTGCTCGCGGCCGACCGGGCCTGCTTCGTCGCGAAGCGGACCGGCCACGGCCTGATCGCGACGTCCGACGAGGGCCTGGCGATCGCGCGCGACTTCGCCTTCAAGTCGCCGACCCCGATCGACGTGGGCGATCCACTCCTCTCGGCGGCGCAGGCGACGGTCGCGGCCGAGAGCGCCGCGGCCACGGACGCGACGGATCCCACGTCACCGGCCGACGAGTCCGTCGAGCCGCCCGCGGCCTGATCCGGTCGCGCGCGAGCGAGCGGGCCGCGAGCGCCGTCACCGCCGATCGCCTACGGTCGTCCCAGCGCCGACCGATGACGCCTCGATCGATCCTCCGACGCCATCCCGCCGCCGTCGCGATCCTCGCCGGCGCAGTGCTCGTCGTCGCCGCCTGCCTGCCTTCCGGCTCGCGCGAAGGTCCGTCCGGCTCGCCGGACCAGATCGCGACCCCGTCGCCGACGCCGGCCGGTCCGACCGGCCCCACCGCGAGCCCGTCCTTCGTCCGGCCGACGCCGACCCCGCAGCCGACCTTCCTCGTCTACCAGGTCCGGCCCGGCGACACCCTGATCCAGATCGCGAAGCGGTTCGGGACCGACGGGCGAAGCATCGCCTACTGGAACCGCTCGACCTATCCGAACCTGGATCCCGAGTCGTCCTCCTACCGCCCGGACCGGCTCGAGGTCGGCTGGACCCTGCTGATCGTCCCGAACGCGACATTCGACGAGCAGACGCTGCCCGAGCCGAGCGAGCTCATCGGTCCGTCGCCCAGCGCCACGCCGAGCGACGAGGAGTCCGCCGGCGACGAGACCGAAGAGGGACCGTCCGAGGAGCCCAGCGGCTCGCCGCCCGAGTGACGGCGCGGGCGGCGGCAGTCGGCGCTGTCCTCAGCGGCTCGCGAGGTCGATGAGGAACTGCGGCGTCCAGAGCTGGGACGGATGCAGGAAGCCGGTCGCGGTGACGACGACGAGCAGGCCCGCGAAGAACAGCAACGCCAGCCAGTCCGTCCGGTCGTAGGCCAGCTGCCGGAGCCAGGTGCGCTTGCCGGTCCCGAACGCCCGGAGGTCCATTGCGTCGATGGTGTCCTCGGCGCCGGCGATCGCGTTCACGACCGTCGGAACCATGACCGGACCCGAGCGCCGGGCCTTGCCGAGGAAGCCTCGCGCTCCCTCGGACCAGTCGAATCCCCGGATGCGCTGGGCGTCGACCGTCGTCTGGAAGTCCGCCGCGAGCGAGGGCAGGAACCGGAACGTCAGGTCCAGGCCGAAGGCGAACTTCTCTGGGACGCCCAGGCGGCGGAAGGCGATCCCGAAGTCGCTCGGCGCGACGCAGAACGCGACCGGGAAACCGATCGTCGCCATCGCGAGGTAGCGCAGGAAGAGCGTCACCCCGAGGCTGAGCGACTCGGCCGAGACCGGCGTGCCGAAGATCGGCATGTAGAAGAAGACGTGCGTCTCGCCGATCTGGGCCTCGGCCGTCCCCCCGCCGAAGATGAACGTGTTCACGGACACGAGCAGGCCGATGAACACGAAGACCACCGCCCAGTTGCGGCGGATCTGGGCCCACGGGATCGATCCGGCGCGGTACCAGGCGATGGCCAGCGCCAGCAGCAGGAGGACGATCCGGCCGTCCCAGACCTGGAGCACGGTGAAGATGAAGAACGCGACGACGAGGATCAGGACGCGGGGGTCGCGGCGAGCGAGCCACGACCCCCGGCCGAGATACCGCGGGGCGATGTTCACGGGCTGCCCCGAACCCCTTGGCTACCTGCCCAGCTGGGCCTTCAGCGGCTCCCAGGCGTAGACGAGGATCGGGACGAGGATGATCGTGCCGATCAGGTCGCCGACGATGACCGGGATGTACAGCGTCGTCAGGATCGTCGAGACGTCGAGGCCCTGGAGGATCGCGTCCGTGAACACGAACAGGAAGCCGATCACGACGCCGATTGCGCCGGCGATCGCGCCGCCGATCGCGCGCTCACGCAGGTTGCCGTTGACCCAACGGGCCAGGTAGAGCGGCGCCAGGCCGGCGATCAGGCCGACGAGACCGTTCGCGATGCTCCAGTTCCACGACGTCAGGGCGCCCCAGCCGCTGATCTGGTCGCCGATCGCGTTGCCGACCAGACCCGTGAAGAACCCGACGATCGGGCCGAACGCGTACCCGAAGAAGGGCACGAGGGCGAAGGCCGGGCGAACCGACACGGTGCTCCCGGGGATCGGGATCTGGGCGACGAGCAGGATCCCG
>DATBGP010000254.1:0-2310 GCA_036557925.1 Candidatus Limnocylindrales bacterium
CGAGAGGTCGAACCCGCTCGACAGCACGCCCTGCGAGTTCAGGAGCGCCAGGAACCCGTACGACTGGAGCAGCGCCATCGGCACCGCGAGGTAGCGGGTGTACTGGTTGATCTTGTTCCGGCCGTACTCGCCCTCACGCTGCAGCGCCTGCAGCGACGGGACCACGCCCGTCATCAGCTGCATGATGATCGAGGCGTTGATGTACGGGTTCACGCCCAGGGCCACGACGGAGAAGCTCGAGAGCCCGCCGCCCGACAGCAGGTCCAGGACTCCGAACAGGGCGTTGTTCTGGAGGTACTGCTGGAGCTGGGCCTGGTCGACGCCCGGCACCGGCACGTGGGCCAGGAACCGGAAGACGATCAGGATGCCGAAGACGTAGAGCAGCCGCCGCCGGATGTCGGGCGCGCGGAACGCGTTGAGGAGCGATTCGAACACGGAACGCTACGCGTCGTCGCCGGGGACGGCGCTGTCGGACTCCGAGGTGTCGCCGGGCACGGGCGCCTCGTCGGACGCATCCGCCACGGCGTCGGGCGACTCGGCCGGCTCGTCGACGGAGGCCGCCTCGTCGACCTCGGCCACGTCCGCGCCGGCTGCGGCCTCGACCGGGCCGGCATCGTCGGCGGCCGTGTCGTCCGCCGCGCTCGACGCCTTGCCGGGCTTCGCGGCGGGGCTCTTCGCCGGCTTGCCGGCCTTGCCGGCCCTGTCGGCCCTCGCCGGCTTGCTCTCCGCGGGCTCCGAGTCCGCCGCTGCGGCGGCGACCGGAGCGGCGGCGGCCGGGGCGGCCTTGGCCTCGGCGCTGTCGGATTCGCGGCGAGCGCGGGCGTTGGCCTCACGGTCGGCTGCTTCGCGACCGGCCGCCGTCCGCGGGGCCCGGGCCGTCCTGGGACCGGGCTCGCCGTCGACGCCGAGCGCCGGGCTGGCCGTCGCGGGGACCTCGAGGACGCTGATCGTCCCGCCGGCCTTCTCGATCTTGTCGGTCGCCGACTTCGTGAACGCGTCGGCCACCACGAACAGCGCGGTCGACAGCTCACCGGCCCCGAGGACCTTCAGCGGCTTGCGGACGTCGCGGACCAGGCCGACCGCCCGGAGGATGTCGGCGTTGATCGTCAGCTGCTCGCCCTTCTTCGGGGCGGTGCCGGCCCTGGCGAACGCGCCGGCTTCGACGCGCGCGTCGATGTCGCCGACGTTGACGATCTCGTACTGGATCTTCGCCCGGTTCTTGAAGCCGCGGAGCTTCGGGATCCGCATGTGGAGCGGCGTCTGGCCACCCTCGAACCACGGCGGGATCGAGCCGCCGGCGCGGGCCTTCTGGCCCTTCGTGCCGCGGCCCGCGGTCTTGCCCTTGCCGGCCGCGATGCCGCGTCCGACCCGCGTGCGGGCGACGTGGGCGCCGTCGGCGGGGCGGAGGTCGTGCAACTTCACTTCGTCTTCTCCTGGCCCTCGGTCGCGGGGACCTCCTCGACGGACACGAGGAAGCGGACCTGGCGGACCATGCCCCGGGTCGCGGGGTTGTCGGGGATCTCGACCGTGTGCCCGATCCGCTTGAGCCCGAGGGCGCGGACCGTCGCCCGGTTGCGTGCGATGTGGCTGATCGTGCTCTTCGTCTGGGTCACGCGGAGCTTAGCGGGCATCGGCGGTCTCCAGGGCCGGCGTGGGCGCCGGCTGGCCCGAGATGCGGATGGACAGCTTCACGCCGCGGCGGGCGCCGAGCTCCTCGGCGGAGTGGAGGCTCCGGAGCGCCTCGATCGTGGCCCGCGTCACGTTGACCGGGTTGGTCGAGCCGTGCGTCTTCGCGAGGATGTCGCGGATGCCGGCCGCCTCCACGACCGCGCGGACCGCGCCGCCGGCGATCACGCCGGTGCCCTGCGAGGCGGGCTTCAGCATCACCCGCGAGGCCGAGAACACCGTCCGGACCTCGTGGGGGATCGTCGTCCCCACCATCGGGATCCGGATCAGGTTCTTCTTCGCGTCCTCGACGCCCTTCCGGATGGCCTCCGGCACCTCGCCGGCCTTGCCGAGCCCGGCGCCGACGTAGCCGGCGCCATCGCCGACGACGACGACCGCGGAGAAGCTGAAGCGGCGGCCGCCCTTGACGACCTTCGCCACCCGGTTGATCTGGACGACGCGCTCCTCGAGCGCGAGCTTGTTGGGGTCGATGCGTGCCACGTCAGCTCCTCGTGATCAGAACTCGAGACCGGCTTCGCGGGCGGCATCGGCGAGCGACTTGATCCGCCCGTGGTACCGGAACCCGGCTCGATCGAAGACGACGCGCTCGACGCCGGCGGTCTTCGCCCGCTCGGCGATCAGGCG
>DATBGP010000255.1:0-4342 GCA_036557925.1 Candidatus Limnocylindrales bacterium
TACACGGCGTCCCTGGAGGCCGAGGGGATCCGCCTGGCATGGGCGCACGATCCGTCCCATGTCGAGCGAGAGCCGGCGCCGCAGCGGCTCGGGGTCACGAAGGCCCTGACCGCGATCGCGCCGGACCACCCGGAGCTGGAGGCCGCCCGGCGGGCCGGGATCCCGATCGAGCCGTGGCAGCAGGTGATCGCGGACGCCGCCTTCGACCGGACGCTCGTCGGCGTCGCCGGGACGCACGGCAAGAGCACGACGGCGGGCTGGCTCGTGCACCTGCTGGCGTCGGCCGGCGCTGATCCGTCGGCGTTCGTGGGGGCCCTCCTGTCGGCGGAGGTCACAGGCGGGGTCCCCGCGACGGCGCGGCGCGGCGGGGGAGCGGCGTTCGTCGTCGAGGCGGACGAGTACGCGGGGAACTTCGATGCCTACCGCCCATCGCACGCGGTCGTCACGAACCTCGAGTGGGACCACCCGGACGTGTTCGCGGATCGGGCCGCTGTGGTGGGCGCCGTCGAGGCGTGGCTGCGCCGGGCAGGGGAGGGCCATGGAGCGCCGGTCGTGTACGCGAACGTGGCGGACGAGGGAGCCGCAGCGCTGGTCGAGCGCCTCACGGGCACCTGGCCGGGATCGATCGTCGGGACCGCGCTGATCGAGGCGGGTACGGGCGAGGATCGGCGGCCGCGGACCGGGCGAGCCATCCTCGGTCGGATCGTCGCGACGGACGCCGAGTCGACCACGATCGAGCTGTCCGGCGACGGCCTCCCGACGCCGGTGCGGGCGCGCCTCGCGCTCGTCGGCCGCCACAACGCCGCGAACGCGCTGGGCGCCGCCGCCGCCGCGCTCGGCCTGGGGGTGCCGCCGGATGCCGTCGCTTCCGGGCTCTCGAGCTTCCGCGGCGTCGGGCGCCGGCTCGAGCGCAAGGGGGAGGCCCAGGGCGTGGTCGTGTTCGACGACTACGGCCACCACCCCACGGCGATCCGCGAGACCCTTAGGGCCGTCAGGCAGCGCGCGCCGGGGCGTCGGATCTGGGCCGTCTACGAACCGCTGACGTTCCACCGGACGGCGGCGCTCGTCGACGCCTTCGCCGACGTCCTCTCCACCGCCGACGGCGTCGCGATTGCCGACATCTGGGCGGGCCGCGACCGCGACACGACCGTCGCCTCGGCCGCCGGGCTCGCGGAGGCGGTGGCGAAGCGCAATCCCGGGATCCCGGTCGCCGCGCCCGGATCCGTCGAGGAGACCGCCCGCTGGCTCGCGGTCGAGGTCCGACCGGGCGATGCCGTGCTCGTGATGGGTGGCGGGCGGAGCTATCGGATCGCCGAGCTGCTGCTGGAGGCACTGGCGGACCGCTGAGCGGCGTTCCAAGGCATACTGGAGGCATCCCGGGGGAGCGCCGCCGCTTCGAGGCGCCGCCGGTCCCATGTACGCACAGGAGGCCCATGGCCGGAGACGTGTCGTTCGATGTCGTCAGCGATTTCGACGAGCAGGAGCTGCGCAACGCCCTCGACCAGGTGCGGCGCGAGGCAGGCCAGCGCTACGACTTCAAGGGCGTGACCGTCGACCTCACCCAGGGCAAGGAGGAGATCGTCCTCGTCACCGACGACGAGCATCGGGCGAGCGCGATCAAGGACCTGATCGAGTCGAAGGCGGTCCGCCGCAGCCTGTCGCTGAAGATCTTCGACTGGGGCAAGGTGGAACCGGTCGGTGGCAACAAGGTCCGCCAGGTCATCACGCTCCGGCGCGGTCTGAACGACGAGCTCGCGAAGAAGATCTCGAAGCTCATCCGGGACGAGTTCCCGAAGGTCAAGCCGCAGATCCAGGGCGACGCGGTGCGCGTGTCCGGGAAGAGCAAGGACGAGCTCCAGAAGGTGATCGTCCGCCTTCGCGGACTCGAAGACGTTCCGGTGCCGCTCCAGTTCGAGAACTACCGGTAGGCGGCCGATGCCCGGCTCCCGACTCGCCCGCCCCGTCATGATCGCCGTCGCCGTCATCGTGATCCTCGGCCTGATCGCGGCGATGATCGCCGTGCCGACGCACGCGTGATGCCCGAGGAGCGGTCGATCGCGGACGGGCTGGACGAGGCGGACGAGCTGACCGGAGGCGATCCGGGCATCGAGGTGCCCGAGTCGCCCGAGGAGCCCGAGAGCGCGCCGGAGCCGGACGCGTTCCCCGCGCCGGCCGACGAGCCAGAGGCCGAGCCCGCAGCCGTTGCCGAGGCGGCCCGCGAGCCCGGACCTCCACCGGCCGAAGAGCCAGACGCCGAGCCCGCAGCCGTCGCCGAGGCGGCCCGCGAGAACGGCACCGAAGCGGTTCCCGGGGTGACGGAGCCAGCCACGACCGAAGAGGCCGTCGCCGAACCCGAGGCTCCCGTCGCCGCCGATGCCTTGGGCGCCACCGAGACGTCCGACGAGTCCGAGACGTCCGACGAGGCCACCGGGGCGTCCGACGAACCGTCCCCGGAGTCCGCCGACGAGTCCGCCGAGGCGTCCGACGAACCGTCCCCGGAGGCCGCCGCCGAGCCCGCCGGCCCCCGCACCGTCGGCCGCTTCATCGCGGACGCGCTCCGGGCCGCGGGCGTCCGCTACGCGTTCACGGTCCCGGGCGAGAGCTTCCTCGGCCTCCTGGAAGGCCTCCAGGCCGCCGGGATCCGGGTGATCGCGACCCGCCACGAGGGCGGCGCCGCATTCATGGCCGAGGCCCACGGCCAGCTGACCGGCCGTCCCGCCGTCGCGCTCGGCACGCGTGGCGTCGGCGCGGCGAACCTCGCGATCGGCGTCCACACCGCCCGTCAGGACTCGTCGCCGATGTTCGTCCTCGTCGGCCAGGTCGATCGCCCGTTCCGCGGGCGCGAGGCGTTCCAGGAGATCGACCAGGCGACGACGATCGGTGGCCTCGCCGCGCACGCGGCGGAGCTCACGGCCGTCGCCGATCTCCCGACGCAGGTCGGGGATGCCGTGCGGGCCGCCCTCGCCGGGCGGCCAGGCCCCGCCTACCTGTCCGTCCCCGAGGACCTGATCGACGAGGAGGTCGCGGCAGGCACCGGAATCGACAGCTCGCGACCTGCCCCGCTCCGCCCCGAGCCGGACGAGGTCCGCGCCGCGATCCAGTTCGTGGCGACCGCTCGGCGGCCCTTGATCCTCGCCGGAGGAGGCGTGCTCCGCGCCCGGACCTCGACCGAGCTCCTCCGGTTCGCCGAGCTGCTGCGCGTCCCCGTGATCGCGGGCTGGCGGCGCGCGGACGTGATCTCGAACGACCACCCGCTGTACCTCGGCATGGCCGGCCATGGCAGCCCGGCGGTCGTTCGCGAACGCCTGCAGTCGGCCGACGCGATCCTCGTTCTGGGGTCCCGGCTCTCGGAGATCACCTCGTTCGGCTACACGATCCCGACCGGGGAGCAGCGCTGGATGCACGTCGACGTCGAGCCAATCGACGGCCGGGCGGGCCTGCCGCCGAGCGAGCGGACGATCCGGGCGGACGCCCGGGCGTTCCTCCGCGCGGCCGTGAGCCGGCTCCAGCAGGGCGTTCTGGACGCGGCCTCGGCGGATGCCCGCCAGGAGGCGAACGAGGCGGATCGGGCGGCCTGGGAGGCGGCCACCGCCGTCGATGACGCGCCCTGGACCGGCCCGGGCGTCCATCCGGGGCACGCGATCGAGATCGCCAGGCGGATCCTGCCCGACGACACGATCGTCACGACCGACGCGGGCAACTTCGGGTTGTGGATCGCCCGCCACTTCCGGTTCCGCAAGCCGGGCACGTTCCTCGGGCCGACGTCGGGGGCGATGGGCTACGCGCTCCCCGCGGCGATCTCCGCGGCGCTCGTCCACCGCGATCGGACCGTCGTCGCGTTCGCCGGCGACGGCGGGTTCGCGATGACGATGGCCGAGCTCGAGACGGCGGTCCGCGAGAAGGCGAAGGTCATCGCCATCGTGTTCGACAACGAGCGCTACGGGACGATCCGGATGCACCAGGACCGGCGAGTCTCGTCCGGTGACGGGGAAGATGCCCCGTCCTCGAGGGGCGACGCGATCGCGACGGACCTCGGCCCGGTCGACTTCGCGACGATCGCCCGCGCCATGGGCGGTCGCGGGATCCGGGTCGAGACCGACGCCGCGTTCGAGCAGGCCCTCCGCCAGGCGATGGCGAACGACCGGGCGACGGTCATCCAGGTCGCCCTCGACCGCGGCTGGGTCCATCCGGACGAGGCGTTCGCCGGCTGACATCGCGGCCCATCGCGAGCCGGCTGAACCCGCGATGCGCGAGACCTTCCACCTGACGCCCACCGAGTGGTGGTCGGCGGCCAATCCGGAGCTGCCGCTGCTCGCCCCGTCGTTCGCGGACGAGGGCTTCA
>DATBGP010000256.1:0-4419 GCA_036557925.1 Candidatus Limnocylindrales bacterium
TGATCACCCACGACGCGTACCACGCCGGCGAGATCAACCACGTCCGGAGCCTGCTCGACGGCGACGACCGGTGGCGCTTCCAGCAGCTCGGATACGGCTGAGGCGAGCCTGATCGCAGCTTCGCGGTACGCTCGGTTCCCCGAGCGCCGGCCATTCTGCTGAATGACCGTGCGAATCGCCGGCCTCGAGCGTGTACAGGGGTGTGACGACCCGCGTGGCGGCCATCGAACCCGCTGAGCTCGCCTGGCAGCGCGCCTATGACGAGCACTGGCCGGACGTGTTCCGGTTCGCGCTCGCCTGGACGAACGACTGGGCCGCGGCCGAGGACCTCGCCCAGGAGGCGTTCCTCCGGCTGTGGGACCAGCGGAACCGGCTGGACTGGGATCGCCCCGTCCTGCCGTGGCTCCTCGTGACGACCCGCCACCTGGCCACCGACCGGTTCCGTCGGCTGCAGCGACGGCTGCTCGCGCCGACACCGTCGCCCAGCCTCGACGCCGACCCGACGGCCCGCGCCCGCTGGCTCGACGTCTGCGCCGCCATGGACGACCTCTCCTCGCTCGAGCGGACGGCGCTCGTCCTGACCGCCGTCCAGGGAGCCACCTACGACGAAGCCGCCGAGGTCCTCGGCACCACGGCCGGAGCTCTCCGGGCCGCCGTCAGCCGCGCACGCACGAAGCTGGAGACCGCGTGATGGAGCCCAACGACCGAACGCCGAAAAGCGATCGAATCCTCGACGAGTTCAAGGCCGTGACCGCGAATCCGCCGCGGCCGAAGGTGGCCCCACGCCGCTCGCCGCTGCGGTCGGCGGGGTCGTCGCTGGGTCTCGCCGGCGCCGGGCTCCTGGCCGCCGCGCTGGTCCTCGCGGTCGCGTGGATGGGCCGGACGTCGACGACCGGCGTCGGCGGCGACGGATCGCCGAGCCCGAGCGACATCGCGGTCGCGCCGAGCGTGAGCCCGAGCGATGTCGCGAGCCCGTCGGTCGAGCCCTCGCTCTCGCCGTCGCCGAGCGCGACCCCGACCGACACGCCCGCTCCCACCGCCACGCCGACCCCGACGGCGACGCCGGTCCCGCCCATCGCCCTCTGCGACCCGGCGGACCTCCGCGCCCGGATCGTGTCGTGGGAGGGAGCCGCCGGCAGCCGGATCGCGACCGTGACGGTGAAGAACGACGGATCGACCGCCTGCGCGATGCCGACCACGGCCCGCCCGGAGCTGGTGGACGGCGACGACGCCATCCTGGCGAAGGGCGACGCCGGATCGATGACGTCCAAGACGACCACGTTCGAGCCCGGCTCGACCTTGCGGACGCTTGTCGAGGTCAGCAACGTCTGCGCCCAGTCGCCGAAGGCCCCGATCACCGTCTGGTTCGAGCTCGAGCCCGACCGGACCCTGAAGGCGGCGCCGAAGTCGGCATCGGACGAGACCGTGCCGCCCTGCAACGGGCCCGGGATGCCGGCCGCCATCCAGATGCATCCCTGGAGCCGCTGAAGGCCATGAACGGCCGCCGTCCTGTCCGCGGATGGGTCGCGGCGACGCTGATCGCCGCCGCGCTCCTGACCGGTCCGGTCGCGCCGGGCTCCGCGGCGGCTCCGCGGGCGGTCGGCGCGGCCGCGGCGACGCCGTCGGTCGCGACCCTGACCCATCTCATCGGCCAGCGGCTGATGGTCGCGATGAACGGCACGACCCCGAGCCCGGCCCTCCTCGGCCGGATCTCCCGCGGCGAGGTGGGCGGCGTGATCCTGTTCGGCGCGAACGTCACCACGAGGAGCGCCCTCGTCGCCCTGACGACGAAGCTCCATGCGGCGGCGACGGCCGCCGGGCAACCTCGCCTCCTCATTGCCGTCGATCAGGAGGGCGGCGCGATCAAGCGCATTCCGTGGGCGCCGCCGACGCTCTCGCCCCCGCAGATGGGCGAGCTCGCATCGGCGGCCACCGCCCGGGCCCAGGGCCTCGCGACCGGGAAGGCGCTGAAGGCGCTCGGCATCGACGTCGACCTGGCGCCGATCGCGGACGTGCCGACCTCCACCGCGTCGTTCGAGTACCGCCAGCACCGCACGTGGTCGTTCTTCGTGACGCGGACGGCGGGGCTGGCCGTCGCCTTCGCGCAGGGCCTCCGGGCCGGCGGGGTGATCCCGGTGCTCAAGCACTTCCCGGGGCTGGGGACCTCGACCCGGAACACCGACACGACCGTCGTGACGATCTGGAGGACGCAGGCCGCGCTCGCGTCCGGCCTGGCGCCGTTCCGCGCGGCGATCCGCGCCGGCCTGCCGGTGATGATGCTGTCGAACGCGACCTATCCCGCCTGGGATGCTCATCTCGCCGCGGGCTGGTCGACCGCGATCAACACGGCGCTCCTTCGGACGCAGCTCGGCTTCCGCGGCGTGACGATCACGGACTCGCTCGACGGGACGGCCGCCGCGCGCGGGCTCACGTCCTCGTACCTCGCGGAGCGCGCCGCCGGCGCGGGCAGCGACCTGATCCTCCTCACCGGCTCCGAGGCCTCCAGCGCGACGGCCTTCACGGCCCTCCTCCACGACGCGGAGACCGGCAAGCTGCCGCTCGCCGGGCTCCAGGCGTCGGACCGCCGGATCGAGGCCCTGAAGCACACCGGCTGATTCCGGGGCGGCTGATCCACCCGAGCGTGACGGTTGACCGCCGGAGCACGGCGCCGGACGCGATCGGTAGCATGGGCGGATGGGACAGCGCGAGCTCCTCCCGGGCTGGGATGCCGACGCGCCGGCCGAGCCGGCGGCAGACGTCGCCCCGTCGCCGGCGCCCTCGCCGCCCGGCACCTTCGGGCTCCGGATCCTCAACGTCAGCGAGGTCGCCCGGGCGATCCGTGACGCCGTCCGAGCCGAGCCGCGGCTGTCCGACGTCTGGGTCGAGGGCGAGGTCGGCCGGGTCACGGTCAGTAGCGCCGGCCACGCCTATTTCACGCTGAAGGACGCCCGGAGCACGCTGAACTGCGTCTGGTTCGGCGATGACCGCGCCCGGTCGGTCTTCCAGCCGCAGGCGGGCCTCCGGATCGTCGTCCACGGCCGGATCGACCTGTTCGAGCAGCAGGGTGCCGTCCAGCTCTACGTCGAGTCCATCCAGCCCGCCGGGTTCGGCGACCTCGCGATCCGGTTCGAGGCTCTGAAGGCCCGTCTCGACGCCGAGGGCCTCTTCGCCCAGGACCGGAAGCGGCCGCTCCCGCCGCGGCCGGCGACGATCGCGGTGATCACGAGTCCCACCGGCGTCGTCTGGCACGACATCGCGACCGTGCTCTCGCGGCGATGGCCGATGACCCGCGTCCTGCTCGTGCCGTGCAAGGTCCAGGGCGAGGACTCGCCCGAGAGCATCGTGCGGGCGTTCCGCCGGCTGGAGGCCTGGCTGACCCATCTCGACCGCGAGGGCCGGGCGGAGGACGCTCCACAGCTGGCGATCCTCGCCCGCGGCGGCGGCTCGCTCGAGGACCTGTGGTCGTTCAACGACGAGCGGGTGGTCCGGGCCGTCGTCGCGTCGCAGCTGCCGGTCGTGACCGGCGTGGGGCACGAGGTGGACGTCACGCTTGCCGACTTCGCGGCGGACGTCCGCGCCCCGACCCCCTCGGCGGCGGCAGAGCTGGTCGTTCCCGACCGCGCGGAGTGGCTCGCCTCGTTCCGGCGGGCCGGCGACCGGACGGCGGCGGCCGTGGCTCGGGCGCTCGATTCGGTCCGCCGCGAGCTTGCCGTGGAGCGACGGGCCCTGGACCGGATGGACCCGCGCGCCCAGCTCGTCGCCGATCGCGAGCGGGTGGGGTTGCTGCTGGATCGGGCGGTCCGCGTGGCGGAGACGGCGATCGAGCGCCGGCGACGAGCGCTCCAGACCGCCTCGGCCGACGCGCCGAGGCCGGTCCTGGCGCGGCTGGCGGCGGCGCGAGCCACCCTGGCGGCGATGGCCTCGGCCCTGGCCGTGCTCGGCCCGCAGGCGACGCTCGAGCGGGGCTACGCGATCGTCCGCCGCTCGGCCGACGGGACGATCGTCCGGGACCCGGCCGCCGCGCCGGCAGGGACGCGGCTGGCGATCCGCCTGGCGGACGGCGATCTCGCGGCGACCTCGGACGGCTCGTCCTGAACGACCTGCTCGTCTTCGCCGCGATCGTGGCCGTCGTGCTGGTCGTCGGCGTCGCGGTTGGTATGCTCGTGGCCCGACCGATCGGCCGCCTGACGAAGGACGACGACCCGCCCGATGACGACTGAGCCCGCGACCGATGCCCCGCCCGCGATCGAGGCCCTGAGCTTCGACGACGCGTTCGCGGAGCTGCGGGCGGTCGTGACCGAGCTGGAGGCCGGCGGCCTGTCCCTGGAGGAGACGATCGCGCGAACCGAGCGCGCGGTGGCGCTCCAGCGTCACTGCGAGAAGCTCCTCGGCGAGGCCGAGCTCCGGGTCCAGCAGCTG
>DATBGP010000257.1:0-7204 GCA_036557925.1 Candidatus Limnocylindrales bacterium
CCGGCGAGGCGCCTCGGTCCGGCTGCAGTGGACCTCACGGCCGACGACATCGGCCCAGGAGCGGGGGCCGATCGGACGGCCGAAGGCGTGCGGGGCACGTCGACGGGCGCCGATGGCGGTGCCGTCGCCGCCGATGCAGAGGCCGGCTCACCGCCCGCCCGGAGCAGTCCACGGGCGCGGCGCAGGAGCCCCGAGAGATGGGTCGGCTCGGGCGACAGCCCTCGCAGGACCTCCGTGCCGGGCGGGATCGCGGCGGTCCCGGCCGGGTCGACGAGGACGTACGGGCTGCGCTCGGGGGCGATGACGACGGGCTCCCAGCCGGCCTCGGGCAGATACCGGACGAAGCCGAGCGTCCGGGCCACGGCGACGCCGCCGAGCGGCGGGAAGAAGTAGGCGACGAGCCCGACCCGGGGCCGAGCGCCGCCTTCCGGGCCGGTCGGCCGACCCGCCGTTGCGAGGTGCGTCATCGATGGGAACCGAGGTGGATCGTCCGGACGATGGTCGCCACGAGGTGCTGGCGAGCGAGCCCCGCCCGCCGGACGAGGCGCGACACGATGGTCCCGTGCAGCTCGCGACGGTTCGGCGCGGCAAACGAGGTCGCCTGCGTCTCGTCCTGGGCGAACCGGGCCGGCAGGCCGTCCGTCGTGGCGGCCACAGCGATGAGCCCGTCGAGCAGCGGGCCGACACAGCCGGATACCCGCGTATAGAGCGAGGCGAACGTATCGTCCCTGGCGATCGCCACCCTCTCCTGGGCGAGGATCGGGCCCGTGTCGATGCCCCGATCGAGCTCGTAGAGCGTCAGTCCCGCCTCGCTCTCGCGGTGCTGGAGCGCCCACCACAGCGGGTAGGAACCCCGGTAGCGCGGCAGGAGCGCCGGGTGCAGCCCGACCGAGCCGACGCGGGCGACCGCGAGCTCCGATGGGCGGATCAGGTACTGGTGCGCCGCCGAGATCAGCAGGTCCGGCTTGGCCTCCCGGAGCCGGGTCGGGTCGACCCGGGCGAAGTCCAGCCCGACGAGGTCGACGCCCGGGTTGCGGACGAGCGCGGTCAGCGCCGCCTCGGTGATCCGCGCGTCGCGGGCGCCCGCGACGTACACCCGGAGCCGCCTCCTGGCGGTGCCGCGACGTGCGGGAGCGCTCACCGCGGCGGCCTGCGCCAGGAGGTGGGCGGCGGTGGGAATGCCCCCCGGCGGCGGCGCAACAGCCGGGACCGGCAGCGTGCCCGGGTCCGGGATCGTCGCGGGGACGGGGCTCGTCGAGGGGATGGGCATCGCCGGCGGCGACTCGTCGAGCACCACGGCACCGTCCGCCCGGACCGCGTCCGCGACGGCCAGCGCGGCAGCCGGGGCCGGCGCCTGGAAGCCGGTATCAGAGGGATCGAGGGCATCGAACGCGACCTGCTCATCAGGATCCGCGGCGGCCGCGTCGCGGCTCGCATCGGCGCCGGTCGATGGCGTGCCGGGCGCCCCGGGCGGCTGCTTGCGGATCCGCTCGATGAACGCCAGGAGGGTCGACCGGATGAGCACCCAGTCCGACCGGCTGGGGATCAGGAACGACAGGTACGGCCTGCCCGTGAAGCGGCTCGAGATCCCGATCTCGATCGCCCCCGACAGGGAGTAGGACACGAGCGAGGCAGCCGCCGCCCCGACGATGCCGTAGCGCGGGATGAGGATGAGGTTCACCGCGACGTTCGTGGCCAGGGCGATCACGGCGGTGATCGACACGAGGCCGCTCTTGTTGATGCCGTTCAGGTAGGCGCTGAGCGTCTTCGACGCCGACAGGAGGACGATCCCGGGCAGGAGGACCCAGAGCGCGGGCAGGCTCCCGACGTACGCCGGCAGCAGCAGGTTCACCGCGATGTACGAGGCGATTGCCAGCGGGATCACCGCGCACAGGGTCGCGAGGATCGTGATCCGGGTGACGACGGGGGCGGCGGCATCGGCCTCGGCACGCGTGCCACCCGCGACGTGCGGGAAGAACACGGTCACGACCGAGTCGGGCAGGAAGAAGGCCAGCTCCGCCAGCCCGACCGCGACGCTGTAGAGGCCGAGCTGGGCCGGATCGCCGACGACGAGGGCCAGGATGTAGACGTCCGCGCGGTAGCTGAAGAAGCCGGAGAGGCTCGCCGGGTAGAGTCGCGCGCCGTACGCCAGCAGATCCCGCATCGGCACCGGCGACAGCCGGGACGGGCCAGCCACGGATCGGACGCCGTACCAGATCGCGGCCACGGCGGCGCCCGAGGTATAGAGCAGGTACGCGGTCAGGGCGCCGGTCACCCCGAGGCCCAGGACCCAGATCAGCAGGACGAACAGCAGCAGCGCCGCGATCGACTGGCCAACCGCGATGGCGCCGAAGGTCGACACCCGCTGGCGCCCGGTCAGCAGCGCATTCCCGAAGGTGAACAGGTAGGTGAACGGGACGATCGCGAGGGCGAGGACGATCAGCGACGGATCGACGAGCCGGAAGACGGAACCCTCGAGGAGCGGCAGGATCGCGACGGTGATGGCCATGCCCGCGCCGGCGAGGAACAGCGAGAGGAAGACCGCGACCCGGCCCAGACCGGCCGTTCGGCCGCTGCCCGCGTAATAGCTGATCGCGGACGGCAGACCGAACTGGCCGAGCACGAGCAGGGTCGAGGGCACGAGCTGGACCAGGTAGAAGTCGCCTTTCCCGACCGGCTCGAGGAGGCGGGCGAGGATGAAGGCGTTCGCGACGCCGATGACCGCGCTGACGATGCGGACGACGAAGACGACCGCGACCCGGCTGGAGACCGCAACCGGCGACCGTTCGACGTCGCCAGACGCGTCGGGAGCGCCGGCCGTCGTCGCCCGATCCGCGGCCGAGGCCGGACCGGCGTTCAATCCGCCACCCGGGCGGGACGCCCGGACCGCGCGCGGGATCGCGAGCCGGCAAGGCGGCGATAGTGGTCCTCGACCGCCCGCATGTTCGTGTCGTGATCGCCCTGCTCCACCACGAGGCGACGTCCCGCGGCGGCCATCTCCGCGCGGCGGGCCGGGTCCAGCTCCAGGGCCGCCCGGATGGTCCGCGTCGTCGCGGCGCCGTCGCCGATCGGGACGAGGAGCTCGGGCGTGACGACGGACAGCCACTCCACGACGCTCGGGACGTCGCTCGCGACGACCGGCACTCCGCAGGCCAGCGACTCGAGGATCGTGACGGGCGTCCCGTCCGTCTCCGGGATCGAGACGATGACGTCCGCGAGGCGGAGGTGGTCGGCCATCTCGTCGTGCGGGATGTCCTCGACGAAGTGGATTCTCCCCCCGAGACCCAGCTCCTCGGCCAGGGCGACGAGCGAGGCCCGGACCGCCGGGTCGGCGTGGCGGGCGCTGAACAGCAGCCGGACGTCGGCGGGCAGCTCGCGCAGCGCTCGAACCACGAGGTCGTGGCGGTTCCACGACATCAGGATCCGGGGCGAGAACACGAGCCGGCCGTCGGGGATGCCGAGGCGGCGGCGCAGCTCCGCGTTCGGCGGGGCGGGCGCGAACCGGGTGGTCTCGACGCCGAACTGGATGATGTCGGTCCGCTCCCGCCTTGCCCCGGCCCGGATCGAGGCCTCGGCGAGGTCCTTCGAATCCGCGGTCACGAGCGCCGCGCCGCGCAGGGACAGGCGGCCGAACCAGCGGGCCTTGCGCGACGCGGGGATCGTCCGGAACACGTCCGAGCCCCAGACCGTGATCGCGTAGGGCCGGAAGCCGGACACCCAGGCGAGCCAGCCGTACCCGGTCAGGTAGTGGGCGTGCACGACGTCCGGGTCCAGCTCGGCGAAGACCTTCCGGAGCGCGGCCCGCGCGTCCAGGTAGCCGAGCGGGCGGATCGAGCGACCCCCGAACTCCGGCAGGCGGATCAGGTTGATGCCCTCGGGCAGGCTGCCGTCGTCCTTCGCGTCGTAGGGCACGACGAGGTCGACGCGGTGCCCGCGGGCGGCGAACCAGCGCAGCCAGCGATGCGTGTGCGTCTCGATCGGATCGGCGAGGTAGGCGAGCCTGAGCGGCCCAGGGTCCGTCATCGGGGCCATACGATACGGGATGCCCCGCGTTCGCCCGAATGGGAAGGAGGTCGTGCGTGTCCTGGCTCGCCACGTGGGTCGCCGACGGTGACGCGCGGCGACGCTGGGCGCTCGCCCACCTGCTCGAGCTCGCCGGCATTCCCGCCCGGCCCGTGGACGGGCTCGATGCCGCCCGGCCGGGCCCGCTCCTGGTCCTCGGACCGGCGCTGCCGGCGCCCGGGGTCCTCGCGATCCCGATCTCGGGTCCGAGCGGCCCGGCCGACTGGGAGCGGGCGATCGATCCCTCGACCTACCGCGCCGGCGCCGGTCCGACCGCGGCGCTGCCGATCGACGTCGTCGCGATCGTCGCCGACCTGCTCACGGACGGGATCCAGGCGTCGCCCCCGGCGGCCGACCTCGATGCCCACGGCCGCCTGACCTACGCGGCGTCCGCGCCCGCTCGGGCCGGTCTCGGCGAGACGCCCATCGTCGACCGCATCGCGAACGAGGTCGCGGCCTGGATCCGGGCCGCGACCGGGATCGAGCCGATCGAGCGCTGGCCGGAGGGTCGCAGGGCCGCGGTCGGGCTGTCCCACGACGTCGACCACCCCGATCGCTATGGCGTGCTGCGCGCCGTCCGGCGCAACCCGCTGCGGGTCCGGAGCGCGCCGCGGACCCTCGCGACCAAGGCCGGCACGGAAGCCCGCCGGCGACTGCGCGACCCGGATCCCGAGGCGTTCTGGGCGTTCGACGAGCTGATCGCGTCCGAGGCTCGCCGTGGCTTCCGCTCGAGCTATCTCTTCGCGACCAGCCCGTTCCACGGGCCGTGGGGATCGCCGTTCGACGTCGCCTACGACGTCGGCGAGGCCCGGTTCCGGTCGGTGTTCGCCCGGCTCCGGGAGGCCGGCAACGAGATCGGCCTGCATACCGGGTATCTCGCCTTTGCGGAACCCGGCCGGATCGGCGAGGAGCGACGCCGGCTGCTGCGCGCCGCCGGTGCGCCGATCGAGGGCAACCGCCACCACTACTGGCACCTCGGTCCGGATGCGGCCGCGACCCTCCGCGAGCACGAAGCGGCGGGGTTCACCTGGGATTCGTCGCTCGGCTTCAACGAGCATCCGGGGTTCCGCCGCTCGACCGCCCTGCCGTTCTTCCCCTGGGACGAGACCCTGGGCCGCCCCCTCCGCGTCCTCCAGATCCCGACGACCTGCATGGACGGCAGCCTCCTGTACCGCTCGTCCGAGGTGGCGGCCGCGGTCGCAACCGTCGAGGCACAGCTCGGGGCGATCGCCCGGGCCGGCGGGGCCATGACCCTCGACTGGCACCTCCAGGCGTCCGTGCCGACGAACCCCGAGTACCGGGCGTGGGCCGACGTCTACCAGGCGACGCTGGACCTGCTCGAGGCCCGCTCCGACGTCTGGGTCCGGCCGCTCGGCGAGATCGAGGCCTGGTGGCGGAGCCGTCGCGCGCGCCTCGTCGCGGCCGCCTCCGACTGATCCGTCCGCCTCAGCCGGCCTCGTCCACGGTCGCGACCGGACCTGTCGCCTTCCCCTCGGCGAGCAGGGCATCGATCGTGAACTTGGCGGCCCAGTTCGGGAAGGTGAACCGGATGTAGGTGCCCCACGGCGGGTCGGAGCCCGCGACGCCGCCGCGGATCCCGCGATCGGAGCTGCGAAGCGAGATCGAGCGGCGGACGCGATCGAGGGCGATCGTCGCCGCCTCGCGGTCGCCCGCCGAATGTCCGAGCGACGCCAGCCGGAGCCAGATCAGGGCCATCTGGCTGTTCCCGGTGAGGCACTCCCAGGACGCGCCGGCGATGTACGCCGCATCGAGCATCCCGGGCAGCCGGCCCTCCCGACGGACGACTCCGGCCACCTGCGCGGCGGCCGTCGCCGCGGCCTGGATCGCATCGTCCCGGCCGAGCCGGAGGCCGAGGTCCAGGACCCCCCAGATCGTGTAGGCGATCGTGTGGGTCACCGCGCGACGGGCCGCGTGGTCCTCGGCGGTGAAGCCCGCGAGGTCGAACCAGCCGGCTCCCGCGTCGTACTGGCCGAGGACCCAGTCGAGGTGGCGCTCGGCGGCCCGCCGGGCGGCGTCGTCGCCGGTCGCCTCGGCATGCTCGGCAAGCCAGCAGGTCCCATGGGCGACGTAGGCGACCGGGATCCCGCCGTAGGCGTGGCGTCGCCACGTGCCGTCCTCGTCCTGGCCGTCCACGAGCCAGCGCGCCGCGTCCAGGGCCATCGTCCGAATCGCGTCGTCCCCGGTCGCGGTGTGCCAGGCCGTGAGGCCGTGGAGAATCTGGGCGGTGTTGAAGACGGACGGTTCCGTCCGGTTCTCGTCGATCCGGCGGCCCGGGAACGAGCCGTCCGGCAGCCGGACGCCGGCGAGGAACCGGATCGAGCGCTCCGCGCGCTCGCGGTCGCGACCGTCCGCGAGCGGGCTCGCGTCCAGGGCGAGGAAGGTCGGGACGATGTAGCCGGTCGTCTCGGGATACGAGGCCGCCCACCCGCCCCGCAGCCGGTAGCCCCAGCTCACGCCACCGTCGCTCGTCGCGTCGGCCGCGCGTCGGAGCCAGCCCGCCGTCGCCACGAGCGCGGCCGACGGATCCACGACCTCCCGTCCGAGCCCCAGCTGGCGGAGGTAGAGCCGGGCATTGGCTGGTCGCCAGGGCGCGCCGTTGCCGAGCTCCGCCACGAGGGTCCGGGGATCGGGCACCGGTCAGACCGGGAAGAACGTGCGGAGGAACCGGTCGAGCGACACCATCGAGAACACCTGGTCGTCCCAGGCCGCTGCGCCCCGGTGGGCGTCCCAGTCGGTCGCGAAGGACCGCAAGCCGCCCGGATCGGCGAAGGCCTCCCAGAGCGGATGGGGCGTCGCGCGCCAGGTCCGGACCTCGGCTGCGAGCGGGCCGTCCAGCCATGCCGCCTGCGGCACGCCGAACCAGCGCTTGCCGCGACGCCAGGCCGGGATCTGGCCGCCCTTCGCCGCGAGCGCCTTCCGGAGCGGCCACTTCGTCCAGCCGTCGTGGACGAGGACCTCCGACGGCATCGCGAGACCGAGGACCGCGAGGTCCGGGGCGAGGTACGGCAGCCGCGTCTCGATGCTGTGGGCCATCGCGTTCCGGTCCGCGTAGGTCAGGAGATTCGGCAGGCTCCAGCGCTCGATGTCGGCGACGCGCATCGTGAGCGCGCTCGTCCGGATC
>DATBGP010000258.1:0-7051 GCA_036557925.1 Candidatus Limnocylindrales bacterium
GGCGAGAGCGAGGAGCGGCGTGCCCGGGGCGAGCCGGGCGACCGTGCCGATGGCCGCGATCACGGTGCAGGCACCGATCTTGTCCATCTTCATCTCTTCCATCCGGTCGGCCGGCTTGATGCTGATGCCGCCGGAGTCGAAACAGACGCCCTTGCCGACGATCGCGAGATGGCGGTCGAGCGCGTCGCGCTCCCCTTCCCCGCCGGACCGCATGACGATCATCCGGGGCGGGTTGTCGCTGCCCTGGCCCACCGCGAGGAACATCCCCATCCCGAGCTCACGGGCGCGGTCCGGCTCGATCACGTCGATCCAGAGCCCGTTGCGCTCCGCGACGTCCCGGGCCTCCTCGGCGAGGACCTCCGGGCTGATGTCGTTCGCCGCCCGGTTCGAGAGCGCTTTCGCGTGGTTCGCGCCCTCGCCGATGATCACCCCGCGCTCGGCGGCGGCCTGGAGCGCCGCTGCGTCGCCACCGGTCGCGACGAGGATCAGCTCGTCGAGGGCAGGCGGTGCGGTCGCGACGTCACCCGGCTCACGATAGAGGGTCTTCGGCTCGAAGGACCCTTCGACGACGCCGCGGGCCACGAGCTCCGCGACGGCCGGCGCGCCGCCGTCCAGCACGGCCGCCAGGGGGTCGATCCAGACCGCGAGCGTCTTCGCGTGGCGCCCGCCGAGCCGGTGCTCAGCCGCCGCGCCGACGTGGAGGACGGTCTCGCGATCGAGCTTGTCGGGATCACCGGCACTGACCGTCAGGAGCCGCTTCGCAGCGACGTCGCCCGGCGCCGCGAGCGTCGAGGTGAACCGCTTCGCCCTCAGCTCACCGAAGGCGGCGAGGGCCGCGAGCTCACCGCCGGCTCGACGGTTCAGCTCGCCGAGCGGGCCGTCGAACGCCGGCTCGCCGACGATCGGGATCGCGAGGACGTCGGCCTGGACGTCCCAGGGCTGGTCGGTGGCGACGCGCAGCTGCACGGATGGGCACTCCTCACGTGGGTTCGCGCCCGATCGGCGCGTCCTGGGCCAGTCGGCGCAGTGTACCGGCGGCGCGGCGCGGGCCGCGACTCGGGCGCTCGCCGTAGTCGACGGTCGGGTCGCCCCCCGCCGTCGGCTCTCGCGGTCAGCCGCTCGCGGCCGGGGCGAGCGGCCCGACGCTCGGCGAGGTCGGCGGCTCGCCGCCATCGCCACCCGGAGCCCCGGAGCCGCCCGGCGCGCCCAGCTCGTCGACCGCCGCCTGGAGCTTCGCCTTCGTCTGCTCGATGCCGATCACCGCCTGGTTCAGCCCGCCCCGCCCGATCTCGGCCAGGATGATCACGAGCCCGGACGTGTTCGACGGCAGCAGGCCGTGCGCGCGCCGCTCGTCCACCGCCGCCTGCTTGAGCGCGTCGGTGATCCTGCCGTTCGCGTCGATCGTCGCCTGGTACAGCTTCGCGAGCGCGGCGTCGTACTCGGCGTTCCGGTCGATCCACTGGGTGAGGGTCGAGACGTCGACCGTGTTCGCGAGCGCGTCCCGCAGCGTCTTCGCCTCGTCGAGCTTCGCCTGGGCGCCGGCGAGGGTCTTGAGCGCCTCGGCGTACTTGGCGCTCCGACCCTGGGCCGCCGCCTGGCCCGCGATCCGGTCGTGGTCGGCCAGGAGCTGGGTCAGCCGGTTCGCGGTCGTCGCGCCCGCGGCGAGGCGGATCCAGGCGGCCTCGAGACCCCCGGTCGAGTCCAGCGCCTGGAGCGCGACGTCGCGACGACGCTGGGTCTCGGGCGACCACGTGATCGCCTCGTCGGCGCCGGTGCCCGGGATCTGCATGAGCTCCCGGCGGAGCGCGGCCGATCGCGTCTCGATGTCGCGCGCCAGCTGCTGGCCCTGGTCGACGGAGCTGTCGAGCGTCGCGAAGTCGGAGCTCACGAGCGCGGTCAACGCCCCTCGGCCCAGCTCGCCGAGCCGGTCGACGTCCGTCGCGAGGTTGGTCAGCCCGGCCTGCGCGGCCCCGAGCCCGGGCTGGGCGGCGAGGTCGCCCTCGGTGGTCAGCTCGGGGCGGGCAGCCGTCGCCGGCGTGTTCGCCAGCGTCGCGATCAGGCCCGCCCCGCCGATCGCGATGACGGCCGCGATCAGGAGCCACGCGACGATGGCGGCGACGCGGTTCGGAGTTCCGCTCATCGGTCGGCAGGGAGCAGCCGCGGCATCGGGCGGCATCGTAGCATCGGGTCGTGGACGCCCCCGAGGACCGCCTCGAACGGCGCAGCTGGCTCCTCGCGATGCCGAAGGCCGAGCTGCACCTGCATCTCGACGGGTCGCTGCGGGTCGAGACGGCGCTGGATCTCGCGCGGACGCGGAACGTCGAGGCGCCGCGGGACCTCGAGGGGATGCGGGCCGCCCTCGTCGCGCCGATGCCCTGCCGGGACCAGGCGGAGCTCCTGCGCGCCTTCGACCTGCCGATCGCCCTGATGCAGGACGCCGACGCGCTCGAACGGATCACGGCGGAGCTGGTCGAGACGAAGGCGGCCGAGGGGGTCCGCTACGTCGAGATCCGGTGGGCCCCGGCGCTGCACACGGCGCGCGGGCTCTCCCTCGCGGATGGCATCGTCGCGGTGGCGCGCGGCGCCCGGACGGCAAGCCGCGACGTCGGGGTCGAGGTCCGCCTGATCTGCACCGCGATGCGCTCCCACGACCCGGCCGCGAACGTCGAGCTGGCCGGGGTCGCGGCAGGCTTCCTCGACCAGGGCCTGACCGGCTGGGACCTCGCCGGCCCCGAGGCGGCGTTTCCCGATCCGCTCGCCCATCGGGAGGCGTTCGAGACCGCCCGGGCGGCGGGCCTCCGGATCACGCTCCACGCCGGCGAGTGGGGCGGCGCCGCCCAGGTCCGACGCGCCCTGTCGATCGACCCCGAGCGGATCGGCCACGGCCCCGGCGCGATCGACGACCCGGATCTCTGTCGCGAGCTGACGGCCCGGAACGTGACCCTCGACCTCTGTCCCACCTCGAACTGGCAGGCGGGCATCGTCCCGTCGATCGCCGCCCATCCACTCGCCCGGCTCCACCGGCTCGGCGTGCCGGTCACGCTCTCGACCGACGACACGACCGTGTCCGACCTGCTCCTGACCGACGAGTACGAGCGGGCGCTGGACCAGATCGGCCTGACGATCGAGGAGCTCTGGGCGATCGACCGCCGGGCCCTGGACCACGCCTTCGCCGATCCCGCGACACTGAATCGCCTCCGCACCGAGCTCGACGCCTGGGCGGCGACCGGCTGACCCTCAGCGGGTGAAGTCGGCGAGGACCTCGGCCAGCTCCGCGGCGTCGGCGGCAATCGCCGTCGGGTGGCGCTCGAGCGGCGCGGCCTCGACCTCGGCCCGGGAGGTGACGCCGGTCAGCATCAGGACGCTCCGCGCTCCCACCGCGACCGCTGCCGCGATGTCGGTGCCGAGCCCGTCCCCGATCATGATCGCCTCGGTCGGCTCGCGGCCCACGGCCCGCGCCGCCTCCTCCAGCAGGTATGGCTCCGGCTTCCCGATCGAGGTCGGGGTCACGCCGCTCGCCGCCTCGATCGCCGCGACGATCGATCCGGCGCCGGGCCGGACCGCCGTCTCGGTGGGATAGACGGGATCCCGGTTCGTCGCGATGAACCGCGCCCCGGCCCGGATGCAGTCGTTCGCCACGGTCAGGCGCAGGTAGTCGATCTTCGGGTCCAGGCCCACGACGATCGCGTCCGGTCTGTCGGCGGCCTCCCAGCCATTGCCGCCGTCGGTGCCCTCGACCCCGCCGCCGCGGATCCGCTCGCCCGCATCGCCCGCGCGCGTGACCCGGAAGCCGCCCTCCGCCAGCTCGCGATCCAGGCCGCTCGCGCCGACCGTCAGCACGTGGCGAACGGACGGCTCGTGGTCGCGCAGGTAGAGCGCGGTCGCCCGCGGCGACGACACGATCCGGTCCACCGTCACCGGGGCGCCCATGCCGGCGATCCGGTCGACGTACTCCGAGTGGTGCCACATCGAGTTGTTCGTGACGTAGACGACGTCGTCGCCCCGCGCCGCCCGGTCGGCGAGGACGGCCCCGACCCCGGGCACGGGGTTCGCGCCCCGATAGAGGACGCCGTCGAGATCGACGAGGAGGAGCAGGCCGGTCGGGGACATCAAGGCCGAATGCTACCGGGGCGACTAGGATCGGGACCGTGACCCGAACGACCCCAAGCCGCGACCCGCTGACCGGTGTGACCCGGCTGCTCGTCGATGGCACCAACCTGCTCCACGCCCTCGCCCGGCGCGCCGGTGGCCGCGACGGCGATCGCCAGCCGCCCGCGGCGCTCGTCGGCCGGCTCCGCGCGGCGATCCCGCCCGAGACGGCGATCGAGCTGGTCTTCGACGGCCCCGCCGAGCGCGGGCTGCGGAACGAGCGCATCGCCCACGGGGTGAGCGTCCGATACGGCGGCCGGCACACCGCCGACGCGATCCTCATCACCCTCGTCGAGGACGTCGCGGTGGCGGGCGGCGCGCGTCCCGGCGGCCGATCCCCCTCGACCGATGCCCTCCTGGTGGTCAGCGACGATCGCGACCTCCGCGCCGCCGTCGGCCGGCGCGGCGCGCGAACGGCCGGAGCGCTGTGGCTTCTCCGGCGGATGGAGCGGCCGCGGCTCATGTCGCCGTCGGCGGGCAACGCCAGGCCGCCCGCGCCGCCGCGGGTGGCCCAGCCCGCGCCCGGCGAGACCGGCGAGCCCGGCGAGACCCGCGACGAGGACGATCGGCCCGGCTGGTCGCCCGGTCGCCACGCCACCCGGAAGCGCGGTCCGTCGAAACGGCCCTCGAAGCCGAGGCCGGCCTGACCCCGCGGTGCGGGCGCGCGCGACGAACCCGTCGGCACGGGCCGGCCCCGCGACGCGGCTCCCCCGAGCGCAGCCCCCGCGAGCGCGGCTCCCGCGAGCACGGCGCTAGAATGCCCGCGTGACCGTCCTCGACCAGATCGCGCAGGGTTGGACCAACTTCCTCGCGTGGTTGTCGAGCCTCGTCATCCCCGATTGGGCGGGCCTGATCCAGCTCCTTCCCGTGTTCGTCCTCATTTGCCTGTTCGGGCCCCTGATCACGCTGGCCGTCCTCGCCTGGCTCGGCTACGGGATCACGAAGCCGCGGACGAAGGTCGTCTACGAGGAGGGCACCCGGGTCGCGCCGCGCGACCACCTCGGCCGGCCGATCGTGCCCAGCGGCGAGCCGTACTGCCCGCGCGACGGCCTGATCTACCCGGCCGGCCGCCAGCGCTGCGACAACGACGGCACGACCCTCCTCCTCCAGTGCCCGAAGTGCGACGTCGTTCGGGAGGCGGTCATCCCCACCTGCGGCAACTGCGGCCTGAGCCTCAAGCTCGAGCCGCGGACGATGATCATCGCCACCGACGGCCCGCCACCCGGCGGCGCGGCAGCCGCCTGACCGCGAAACCGCTCCCTCCAGCAGGAACGAACGGCCAGTCATGAACATCCTCGCGACGTTCCTCTTCCCGATCGGCACGGTCGCCATCGCGATCGCCTTTGCCGCCCACGTCGGCCATGCCGTCCTCCTCGCGAACGGCCGCCGCTCGATCCGGCTGGCGCTCCCGGCCACGTCCCAGCAGCCGGCCTGGGCCGGAGCGGTCACCGGCTCGTTCGCGAACGCCCAGGCGGCGGCCATCCGGGCCGACTCCCCGAACGCCCCGCTGGGCGTCGCGCCCACCCCGCTCGGTCGCGCCGCGGTCGGGATCGCCGCGGCCGGCTTCGCCGCCCTCCTCGCCTACCTGATCGTCCGCGGCATCGCGGTGGGGCGCGGGCCGTGGGGCAACATGTTCGAGTTCAGCGTCGCCTTCGCGACCTCGATCGTGGGCGGCTACCTGTATCTCCAGCGCCGCTACCCGATCCGCTCGATCGGCTTCATCCCGACGGGCGTCGCGCTCGCGCTCCTGCTCTACGCCTCGAGCCTGCCGAGCCAGATCAGCCAGCTCGTGCCGGCCCTCCAGAACCCACCTCTGATCACGATCCACGTCGGGCTCGCCGTGCTGAGCTACGGGATCTTCGCGACGTCGTTCGCGGCCGGGGTCGGCTACCTGATCCAGGGCCAGGACGACCGCGTGGCGTGGCTGCCCAGCCACAGGGTCCTCGACGAGGTCGCCTACCGGGCGGTGATCATCGGCTTCCCGATCTTCGCCACGATGATCATCCTCGGCTCCTGGTGGGCGTCGATCGCCTGGTCGCGGTACTGGGGCTGGGACCCCAAGGAGACCGCGGCGCTCGTCACGTGGCTCACGTATGCGGTCTACCTGCATGCGCGTAACCAGCGCTCCTGGGCCGGCCGGCCGGCCGCCCTCCTCCTCGTCGTAGGGTTCGCGATGGTGCTCGTCACCTATTCGGGGTCGCTCTGGTTCAGCGGCCTCCACGCGTACTCAGGCCTGTGATGCCGGTGGGGATCCGGAAGGCGACCGTCACCGGCCTTCTGGTCCTCACCACCACCGTCGCCGTCGGTTGTGGAGCGGGGACCCCGAAAGGGAGCGGCGACGCGCTCGTCGACCCGATCGGTGCCGGCGACCCATCGAGCCCGTCCGACCAGGGCGTCGTGGATGGCGCTGCGCCGAGCGATGGGGCGGTGGGCGATGACGGTTCCACGGGCGGCGACGACGGGACCGGCGGTGCGGTCGGTGGGACCACCGGCGGTGGTGAGATCGGCCAGGGTGGCGGCACCGGTGGCACGGAGCCGGACGGGGCCCTCCCCGGTGGGTCGCCGCTCCCCGAGTCCGAGGACGAGCCCACGGCCTCCGAGCTCCCCGGCGATCCGTTCGGGGCCGCCGAGGCCACGTATCGCGTCGGCACGGCCACGCTGACCATCGGCAGCACGATCCACCGACTCACCCGGCTCGCCGGGCCTGGCACGTACTTCCACGAGTTCGGTTCGGACGTGGTGTGGACCAGTGGCGACGGCTGGTACCTGCAGGTGGGCGGCGCGAAGCCCAACGACGACGAGGCGAAGCTCCCCGCCTACATCGCCATCGACTGGGTCCACGACGGCCAGCACTGGGTCACGTGGGATCCGTCCGGCTGCAAGATCACGATCGACGCCGCCG
>DATBGP010000259.1:0-2998 GCA_036557925.1 Candidatus Limnocylindrales bacterium
AAAATAGGTCGTCGCCAGGATTTTTGCGTTTCCGGGCGTCTCTCCGCGGGCCGATCGGGATGTCGTGGATGCGGCCCGCGTGACCGACCTGCCGCGGATCGCCCGGTATCCTTGCCGGCGATGACCACACCCGTCGGAGCCCCCCATCCGACCGGCCTGGCCGCCGATCCCGCGCCTGCCGGCACCGACACGTCCGTCGTCGAGGTCGTCCCGCCGCCGGTCGAGCCGGGTCCCGCGCGCCCCGCGCCGGTCTCGGCTCGGGAGCTCGCGGCCGGGATCTGTCCCTATCTCGTCTCGTCCCACGGGGCGTTCCGATCCGCCGGTCCGTCCCGGGATCACCGCTGCGCCGCGCTGTCGCCGCCGGCCCCGCAGCCGGCGGACAAGCAGAAGCGCCATTGCCTCGCCGCGGAGCATGTCGAGTGCTCGATCTTCCGCGCGGCGGTGGCCGCCCGCCAGACCGCGCTCGCGGCCGGCGCCGATCCCGAGCGCATCGCCGCCGCCGACGCCGCGCGTCGGCCGCTGCCGCGGACGACCCCGGTGCTGCTCGAGCCGCCGCGCCTGATCGACCAGGCGGCGCGCCTCCAGCTGGACCGCGCCCCCGGACAGCTCGCCCTGGTCGCGCTGATGGTCGTGGCGTTCGCGATCGTGCTCCTCAGTCGCTTCTCGGCCGGATCGCCGCCGGAGCCGTCGCCCGGGCCGTCGTTCGTGGCGGTCCGGCCATCCGCCGCGGCGACGCCCCGACCGAGCGTCGCGCCCCGGTCGTCGGCCGCCGCGTCCGCCCAGGCATCGGCCGGGCCGGCTCCGTCGGTCCGGACGACCTACGTCGTGAAGAAGGGCGACACGCTCATCGGCGTCGCGACGAAGTTCAAGACGACGGCCGCGAAGATCCGCGCCCTGAACGGGCTGAAGAACTCGACGCTGCACGTCGGTCAGACGCTGAAGATCCCCTAGGCCCGGCCGCGGCGAGTCGCTAGCGCTGGCAGCCGCGACAGAACGACGTCACGAACCCGCCGGGCTTCACCTCGCTGATCCGCGTCCCGCAGCGTGGGCACGGCTGGCCGCCCTTGTCATGGACCGCGAGCCAGTCGCGCGCCTGCTTCTCGAAGGTCGGTGGGACTCGCGTCCGGAGCTCGTCGATCGCATGGGCGACGGTGCGGACGGTGGCGCGGTACAGCTCGTCGACCTCGTCCGCGCTCAGGCTCGAGCGTTTCCGAAAGGGCAGGAGTCGAGCCTCATGGAGGATCTCGTCGCTGTAGGCATTGCCGATGCCGGCGATGAACTCCTGGTTCTTCAGCAGGTTCTTGAGCTCGCCCGGGTGCCGCCGGATCCGCTGGCGCCAGACGTCGAGCGTCAGCGCCGGGTCGTCGGCGTCCGGCCCCAGATCCTCGTCGTAGCCCGCCACGGGTCGGCTGACGCCGGCGGGCAGGACGTAGACCTTGCCCATCTGGGTCGGGTCGCGGTAGCGGATCTCGACGGTCGCGGCGTCCGGGGGCATCCAGGCGGTTCGTCGCGTCCACTTCGCGGCGTCGCGAGGGGCCTTCGGCCGGTCGCCGAACCCGAGGACGACGGCCGTCTTCGTGGGCAGCGGCGCGCCCGGAGCGGCGAGCTGGAAGCGCCCGGTGAGCATCGGGCTGAAGACGATCCGGTCGCGATCGAGGCGGGCGACGAGGAACTTCCCGCGCCGCCGGAGCTCGACCAGCTCCTGGCCGACGAGCGCGTCCATCTCCGCGGGCGTGCCGCGGATGGCGAGGGGTCCGGGGGCCGTGATCGAGGTCAGGTGACGGCCCGCCAGGGCGGCGTGGAAGGCGTCGGCGACGACCGCCAGGTCGGGCAATTCCGGCACGGTCGGCCGATTGTAGCCGCGGAAACCCCTGTGCTAGACTCTCCCGGCCCTAGCGGGCGACAGTTGAAGACGACGTCCCATGCCAGCTCGCACGAAGGGAGCGGACCGCGGCCCAATCTCCACGGACCACCTCTGATCGTTCCGGAACCGGCTCGGGCGTTGCCCGGGCCGTCGTCGTGTCTGGGGACTTGATCGTCAGGAGAGTTCGAACCGTTGACCGATGAACTGAAGGACGGGGCCGTCCAGGCCGAGGCCAACGCCGCAAGCATGGACCAGAACCCCGACCGAGCTGCCGCCGCGACCGCCGTCGCCGACGAGCCGTCCGCCACCGAGGCGGTCGAGGCCGCGACGACCGACGAGGCGGCCCCCGAGGCCGCCGCATCCGACGCGGCCGAGGCCGTGACCGAACCCGGGGCCGCCCCGGAGGAGGGCGCCGCCGACCCCGTTGCCCCGGCTGAGCCGGAGGCAGAGGCCGCGGCGACCGTCGCGGAGGAGGCACCCGCCGAGGCCCCTGCCGCCGCCGCACCCGACGCTCCTGCCACCGACGTCGAGGCGCCCGCAGCCGAAGCCGCCGGCGCCGAGAGCGCGATCGGCGACGAGGTCGTCGCGTCGACGGCGACGATGCCGCTGCCGCCCGAGCTCGACACGGACGACACCGCCGATGCCCCGTCGGCGTCCGAGGACGAGGATGAGCCCGCCGCCGCGCCGGCGCCGGCTCCCCGTGATCTCGGCCCCGAGCCGACGACGATGGAGGAGCTCCTCGCCGAGCAGGACTCCGACATCAAGAGCTTCAAGCACGGCGACGTCGTCGAGGGCACCGTCGTCCGGATCGACAAGGACGAGATCCTCGTCGACATCGGGGCGAAGTCGGAGGGCGTGGTCAGCAACCGCGAGCTCTACGGCCGCCACGCCGAGTCGCAGCCCCAGCTCGCGATCGGCGACACGGTCCTCGTGTACGTGCTCCAGCCGGAGTCCCAGGAGGGCCACGCGGTCCTGTCCCTGCGGCGGGCCGGCCTCGAGCGCAAGTGGCGCGCGATGCAGGAGCAGTTCGAGGCGGGCGTCATCATCGAGGCGCCGGTCATCGACCACAACAAGGGCGGCCTGATCGTCGACTGCGGCATTCGCGGCTTCGTGCCGATCAGCCAGATCGTCGAC